>CAYXQH010000024.1:8244-20381 GCA_964467425.1 uncultured Saprospiraceae bacterium | reverse complement strand
AGGCACGAGCTAGGTTATGATTGATCGTTTTGGCTAGTTCTGTTCCACCAGTCATGCTGGACACCCATATCGGAGCTTGAAGTGTTTTTCCAAGAAAGCTTATTTGTGATGGAGCATTAAATTCAGGATGAGCAGATAATAAAGGCTCATAATAAAAGCGTTTATCTAGCTTGCCTTCCTCAATCTGAGATTGAAACGCCAATTCGATATGGTCTCGTTTTCGAGATACTGCTGTAGGGTCGTCTAAATTTTTCAATTCCTTGATTATCAATGACATAGATTCATTATATTGCAAAGTTATGTCTTTACAGGGACATAACCTACTTCTGAAACAGAATTGAATTCAAATAGTTTACTGAAATCGAGCATAGAGCAATGAAGGCGAGAATCTTTTAGTTGCTTGCTTAATAATAGGCCAATAATTGGATGAATTTGGGCTAATTATAGCAGGCTATGATTTTTTTTGTGCGAAAATTTGACTGATTATCAAGTGTTTATAAACATGATTTTTTAAAAACAGTCAAAAATGCTTGTTTTTTGGAATACAAAAAACTACCTTTGCAGTCGCAAAAATTAAGCGGTATAAAATTCTATTTTAAATCTATAAAAAATAAAGTAGTGGATACACTAAGTTATAAAACAAAATCGGCAAGAAAAGAAGATGTAGAGCACAAGTGGTTCATTGTAGATGCTGAAAACGAAGTAGTAGGTCGTTTGGCTACAAAGATAGCAACCATCTTACGTGGAAAGCATAAGCCTAGCTACACGCCTCATGTTGATACTGGGGATAATGTTATTGTGATTAATGCGGATAAAATTCGTTTCACAGGTAACAAATGGGATCAGAAATATTATTTAAGATATTCTGGTTACCCTGGAGGTCAAAGAAAAACAACAGCTAAAGAACTTCGCGATAAAAAACCAGAAGCAGTTATTGAAAAAGCTGTGAAAGGTATGCTTCCAAAAAATCGCTTAGGAAGAGCAATGGCTAGAAAACTATATGTGTATGTTGGTACAGAGCATCCTCATAAAGCTCAAAAACCACAGGCATTAGATTAATATTAATAAACTAGAATAGACATTATAATATGGAAATGATTAATGCAATTGGGAGAAGAAAGGCATCAGTCGCTCGTGTTTACCTTATAAAAGGTGATGGACAAATCACGGTAAACGGAAAAGACTATAAAAACTACTTTCCCCAAACTCATATTCAAGCGAATATTACAGACCCTTTTTCAGTCGCTGGTGTAGATAACATCTATGACTTGAAAGTGAATGTTCGTGGGGGAGGATTCAAAGGACAGTCAGAAGCTGTTCGAATGGCAATTTCCCGTGCTTTAGTAAAACTTAACGAAGACTTCAGAGGTTCTCTGAAATCTAAGAAATTTCTTAGACGTGATGCGAGAGTTGTGGAGCGTAAAAAATATGGTAAGCCAAAAGCAAGAAAGAGCTTCCAGTTCTCAAAACGTTAATTTTTGCACTTTTTTCAAAAAAGCATGCTGGTGTATCCTCCATGCCTATTATTTAGAACTCAATAAACTTTTATATAAAAATGGCAAAACCTACCTATAAAGAATTGCTGGATGCAGGTGTTCACTTTGGTCACCTGAAGAAAAAGTGGAATCCTAAAATGTCTCCTTATATTTTTATGGAGCGTAGAGGTATTCATATCATTGACCTTAACCGTACTTCTGATTGTATGGATAAAGCTGGTGATGTTTTGAAACAGATTGCAAAATCTGGCCGTAAAATACTTTTTGTAGCGACAAAAAAACAAGCTCGAGAGATTGTTAAAGAAGCTGCCTTAAGTGTAAGTATGCCTTTCGTTACTGAAAGATGGCTTGGAGGAATGATGACTAACTTTGCAACCATTCGTAAGTCTGTGAAAAAGATGAATACGATTGATAAAATGCTTGCAGATGGTAGTCTTACTTCTGTTACGAAAAAAGAGCGACTAACTTTGACAAGAGAGCGAAATAAGATGGAGAAAGTAATTGGTGGTATCGCAAATCTTAATCGTATTCCTGCTGCAGTGTTCATCGTAGATATTCATCATGAGCATATTGCACTTGCAGAAGCACATAAGTTAGGAATGCGTACCATTGCTATGGTGGATACTAATTCTGATCCAACTACTGTTGACTTTCCTATTCCTGCAAATGATGATGCGTCAAAATCAATTTCAATGATTACAAAGTACGCAGTAGAGTCTATCAAAGCAGGACTAGCAGAACGTAAAAGCAATAAGGCAGAAAAAGAAGCCGCTGCAAAACAGTAATATTTTTAAGAAGTAAATTAATTATAAACCCGAAAGAAAATTTATAAAAAATGGTTAAAATTTCAGCCGCCGATGTAAAAAGCCTCCGTGACCAAACCGGAGCCGGTATGATGGATTGCAAAAAAGCGTTGACAGAAGCAGAAGGGAATATGGATAAAGCAATCGAAATTCTTAGAAAAAAAGGACAAAAGATGATGGCGAAGAGAGCAGATCGTGATGCTAAAGAAGGTGTTGTCATCGCTGTTAGTTCTGCAAATAGAAATAATGGTGTTGTTCTTCGTTTAAGTTGCGAAACAGATTTTGTTGCTAAAAACGATGACTTTGTAAACTTTGCAAAATCTATCGCTGACATTGCATTAAAGAATTTACCTGAAACGACAGAAGACCTTTTAGCTTTAAGTTATGGCGAAGGTTTATCTATAGGAGAGAAAGTGACGGAGCAAGTTGGGGTGATTGGTGAAAAACTAGAAGTCAGCAAATATCAAAAAATAGCAACAGAAGCAGGACAAGGACAAGTACTCCCTTATATCCATATGGGATACCGTGCAGGTGTAATCGTTGCACTTAATCTAGAAGGACCTGATTTTATTGAGCCAGGAAAAAATGTTGCTATGCAAGTTGCAGCTATGCGACCTGTCGCTTTAGATAAAGATGGCGTAGATCCTACCATTGTCGAAAAAGAAATTGAAATTGGTAAGGAAGTTGCTCGTAAAGAAGGAAAACCTGAAGAGATGTTGGAAAGAATTGCAACAGGAAAATTAAATAAATTTTTCAAAGAAAATACTTTACTGAATCAAGCCTATGTAAAAGATGGCAAGATGTCAGTAGCGGCTTATTTACAAAGCCTCAACAGCAATTTAACGGTGACGGATTTTAAGCACGTTGAATTGGGTTAAGAAAAAAACAAATGAAAAGCGAATTACTTGTAATTCGCTTTTTTTTTGCCTAAGCGTAACGGTCAAATATTTAAATATCTTCTAATTGGACACCTAAAAAAATATATCCTACATGGCAATTAAATACAAGCGTATCTTATTAAAATTGAGTGGCGAATCATTAATGGGCGAACAGCAATTTGGAATTGAATCACAAATGCTGGTTCATTACGCAGAGCAAATAAAAGAATTGGTTGAAAGTGGAGTTGAAGTCGCCGTTGTTATCGGTGGCGGAAATATATTTAGAGGATTATCGGCTTCAAAGTCCGGAATCGAAAGAGTGCAAGGCGATTACATGGGAATGTTGGCTACCGTGATAAATGGAATGGCTTTACAAAGTGCATTGGAAGTTGCTGGGGTATACACCCGATTGATTACAGCAATTAAAATGGAACAAATTGCAGAGCCATATATTCGACGACGTGCTATTCGCCATCTTGAAAAAGGAAGGGTTGTTATTTTTTCAGCAGGTACTGGAAGTCCATATTTTACAACAGACTCTGCCGCAGCGCTTCGGGCAAATGAAATTAACGCAGATGTTATCTTAAAAGGAACACGTGTAGATGGAATCTATACTGCTGACCCAGAGAAAGATCCTAATGCTAAAAAATTCGATACCATTTCATTTACTCAGGTTATCGGTATGGGTTTAAACGTGATGGACATGACAGCTTTTACGCTTTGTCAAGAAAATAACTTGCCGATCATAGTTTTTGATATCAATAAAAAAGAAAATCTCAGACGAATTATCCAAGGCGAAGCGGTTGGTACGCTAGTCGAAGGGTAGCTCATTCGCCTACGGCGAATGAGAGTGATAGTTCAGCTTCGCTGAAAATGATAGTTCCGACAAGTCGGAAAGTGATAGTTCGCCTATGGCGAAAATAAAAAGCGGATACTATTTTCGCCGTAGGCGAACTATCATTTCTGCCGAAGGCAGACCATTATTTCTTCGCGGAGCGAAGACCATCATTTCCCGATTTTAATCGGGACCATCATTTTTCGATCTTCGATCGAAACCTATCTCTCCGCCATTCCAATTGTCACCATACTAATCCGCACTCCTGGGACGTCCAAAATTTTTAATGCACAAGCTTCTAAAGTAGCACCTGTCGTTAGAACGTCGTCAACGATTAATATTTTTTTACCCTGGAGGTGTTCCGGTCGATTAATCTGGAAAGCTGTTCCTACATTTTCCAATCGTTCCAGTCTTGATTTCTTAGTTTGGGTAGCTGTAGATTTTGTTCGAATGAGGGCATTTTTATAATATTTAATTTCCATGCTTTCCGATAAGCCTTTCGCAAAGGTTTCGCTTTGGTTATAACCTCTTTGTCTTTTACGCTTTGGATGAAGCGGGACTGGAATAATGACATCACAATCGCTGTATAATGGGGCTTGTTTTAGAATCTCTCCATATTTAATCCCAATACGGTAGCCAACCTCTGGTTTGTTATTGTATTTTAAATTATGGATAAGCCGCTGCACACGTCCACCCTTGATGAAATGGTAAAATGCAGCTCCGGTGTGCATCGGGAAACGCCCCCATAAACGATCGGTAAAAGTATTTTCTTTTTCAAGATGAAAATTAGTCTTGGGCAAATAGTATTGACAACTGGTGCAGATAACCTGTTCAGGCATCGGACTGTTTTCTCCGCAGGCCATACATAAGTTAGGATAGAATAAGGTTAGGAAGCCTTCTTTGAAATGGTTTAGTAGTTCCATCTTTCTAAGATAGAAAATAAGAAGGAGAGAAAAAATTTAATGGAAGATTGATGAGTCGAAATAGAGCGGAAGAAAAAACGTCTGCCCTGCTCTCGCTGGACAGACGCATCAAAACAAAACGAAAAACCAACTTTAAACAAGTCTTTTATGTATTAACTTTAACCATTATTCGAAGGAAATTGTTTCATCAGATGTGTTAAGAATTTCCTAAAAAACAATTGAAAGTTGTTAATGTCACCGAATTACTTAAGTAATTTAGCGACATGATTTTATTGTTTTACTCTCGAGCTTTCAACCTTACGGTCATATCTTTTATGTTTCCATCTCGATTAATTTTAAGTTTAACTCTGTCTCCAACTTTTGCTCTGCCAACTAGCTCCTGTAGTTCCGGTGCTGAATTTACTTTATTACCATTAACGTTTACTATAACATCATTTGGTAATAAGCCTGCATATTGGGCAGCGCTTCCTTTTTCTACATTACTCACAACGACTCCTTGTGTAATGTCTAGACCTAGTTCTTCTGCATATTCATAATCTAAATCTCTGATACCAACTCCTAGATAACCTCGTTGATAACTGCCAAACTCAATGATATCCCCGACAATCTTTTTCATAATATTGACTGGAATAGCAAAAGAATATCCAGAAAAATATCCTGTTCTAGTTGCGATAGCAGTATTGATGCCTAATAAATTCCCTTTTGCATCAACTAAAGCTCCTCCGCTATTTCCAGGATTTACGGCCGCATCCGTTTGAATGAAAGATTCGATTGCTTCTCGACCAGGAATGATATCGATATCTCTTCCCTTGGCGCTAATAATACCAGCAGTTACTGTAGAAGTTAACTCAAGGGGATTACCAACGGCTAAAACCCATTGACCTATTTTTGCCTGGTCAGAATCTGCATATCTTAAAACAGGAAGTCCCTGCTCTTCAATTTTTAAAACAGCTAAATCTGTCCTTGTATCTGTTCCGATAATTTTCGCTTGGTACTGTTTATTGTTAGAAAGGGTAACCTCAATCTGATTAGCAAATTCAACGACATGATTATTCGTCACGATATAACCATCTTCCGATATGATCACTCCAGACCCAGTTCCACTTTTAGGTTGATTAAAACCATCGCCAAAGAATCCACCAAATGGATCGTTATTTTGTTGTCTTCTATTAGAAGTTGCACTTTGTGAAGCAGCGATATGTACTACAACAGGCGTTACCTTTTCAGCAGCTTGTGTGAAGTCAAACGGAACGTTTATAGTTCCTTTAGGTTGATTAATATTATTGACCTGAGTAGCAGGGATTTCGAAGTTATTGCTTTGGCTAATGGAGTTCTGTTGAAAAAAATAGCTTCCTCCAAGAACAATCAGTCCTCCAAATATACCTGCAATGATTAATGATGCCAGATTTTTCATATGATTCGATTTTATTTAAAAAAATAGATTTTGTACTGTTATTGATTAGAGCTACAAAAGGAAATTTTGAACTTTAAGCATTTTTTATGATATACTTTATGCAAAAAATAACGCCATGGCATATTCCTTGTTCTTATCTAATAACCTTTTAACAGGATGTTAACAATCCTGTGGTTTTACGTGACATTTTAATAGTTCTATACGTCTACTTAGTATATAAAAGACACTAGTTTGGATAAAAAAGTTGCTTTATATTAAATTCTAAACGCTTAATATATTTATCTTCGTTAATGAAACCCATATTATTATGAAGGAACCCCTTCGAATTGAAGGTTATATAGAAACGATTTTAAAGCCTGAAACAGAGCTTGAAAAAGCATTATTAGACTCTGATGAGTTTTGTAAGGGTTTGCTTTGGGGGAAACCAAGATATGGCCATCCTGAAGGAAAAGTCGTTTATCATATCAAGGAGGTTCTGCAGAATATCGATAAACTTAAGGTTGATTCATTGACTAGGAAAAACTTGCGGATTATTGCTTTTGTACATGATACGTTCAAGTATTTAGAAGACAAACGAGGTGCTTCCAGAGATTGGTCTAGGCATCATTCAATGATTGCTCGAAGGTTTATGGAAAATTATATCACAGACCAAGATGTCTTAGATGTGATTGAACTGCATGATGAAGCTTATTACAGTTGGAGATTAAAAATGCTTTATAATCATAAAAAGGAAGGCGCCCTTCGCCTCCAGGAGTTGCTGACTAGACTCAAAGGAAATTTACAACTCTATTACCTTTTCTTTAAATGTGATACTAAAACCGGGGATAAAACTCAGTCGCCGCTTTATTGGTTTGAAACCAATATAAAAGGTATCGAAATCGCTAAATTTTAGTATTAATCCGAATTCTTTTTTCAAAAAAAAATATTTTTTTTTCCATTTAGGGAACTTTTTTGTTCTGACTAAGGTTTTTGTTCTGTGTTAAGCCGGCAAGCAGGATAGGCTTTTTGCCTATGATTAAAAACCATATTGTTTAACCTGTAATTCTTATCTTTATGTTATTGATGACGAAAAAGACAAAGGAAATGCAAAACCACGAGCGAATTTTCGAAGAAGAATTCTACCCACACGCAGATGCGTTGTACAACTTTGCATATAATTTGACCTACAATGAGGAAGATGCGAATGATTTGGTTCAGGAGACGTATATGAAGGCTTTTCGCTTCATCGATAAGTATATTGAAGGGACGAATGCTAAAGCCTGGCTTTTCAAGATATTGAAAAATGGATTCATTAATCAATATCGTAAAAAAGTTAAAAGCCCGTCTAAGGTGGATATTGACGAAGTGAATAGCTACCAGGACCAAGAAGAAAGTAATTTTTCCAGCTATGTTGATTTGAGAGAAGAAATCTTTCAAAACATGATGGGAGATGAAATTACGATCGCAATCAATAGTCTTCCAGTTACTTTTAAAACGGTGATCTTATTATCCGATATCGAAGGTTTTACCTACGAGGAAATTTCTAAAATAATTGATGTTCCAATCGGTACGGTACGTTCAAGATTATTCCGTTCTAGAAATATGTTGAAAGAAAAATTAAAAGATTATGCTTCAAGTCGTGGCTTTGAAGATAAAAGATCATAAAATTATTTTTTAATCAGGCTATTAAAGCTTGAACACCGAATCCCGATAGCTCCGGAGAGCTATCGGGATTAAACCGCTAAAAAAGATATGAAATTCGAGAGAAATTTATTTTTCTTGTTTCCCGCTACCGACAGGCAGGTCTCCACCTTAGGAGCAACTGTCTCGCCAATGCGATCTTTTTCCTTCGGACTTGGTGTTTCCAGTTTTAGTAGATAAAAACTATTCCGATGGGGAATCAAACTAATTATCAAGAACTCGTCAAGAAGGTAAATATGTACCTCGACAATGAATTAAACAAAGACGCAGAACGAGATTTACTTAGAGAGATTAAGCAAAACCCGGCCTACCTGGAGGTCTTAAGTAAAGAACAATCGTTTAGAGAATTTATTAAGAGCAAAGTTCATCGCCGCAAAGTTTCCCCCGCGTTAATCCAATCCATCAAAGACAAGATCAAAGTTAACCCCTACTAGATCTTTGAATATTTAAACCAACCAAGATAGATTTTTTAATGTTTCTGATGTAGTTCAGGAGCAAACAGAATTCTAGTACCCAATATTTCTTATACACTACTAATTTACCTACTTTTGTCAAGGCAAAAGCTAAACAAACATGTTACTACATAACCTATATCATTTCTTATAGCTATTCTAGCTTACCTTCTATTATTTAATCCGTTCAGGATTATTACTATTCCTTTAATTTTAAAAAAATAAAATAATGTTAGATAAACTAGAAGCTATACACGAACGATATGTTTATTTGGAAGAGCAACTTTCTGATCCTACCGTGACGAGTGATATGAATAAGTATAAAAAAATAAGTAAAGAGTATAAAGACTTAAAAGAATTTGTAGATACGTATCATGCGTATAAAGATTTACTGGGGAACATTGAAACCTCTCGGGAAATGCTCAAGGAGGAGGATGCCGAAATGAAAGAAATGGCAAAACTCGAATTAGATGAGCTATTACCTAAGCAGGAGGAACTGGAGGAGAAAATAAAAGTGATGCTGATCCCAAAAGATCCCGAAGATGAAAAAGATGTGATCTTTGAAATTAGATCTGGAACTGGAGGAGATGAAGCAAGTATCTTTGCCGGAGATCTTTATAAAATGTACACTAAATATTTCGATTCTCAAGGATGGAAAACTGAAGCAGTATCGATCAATGAAGGAACAGTAGGTGGTTATAATAAAATCGTTCTTGAGATTTTTGGTAATGATGTCTACGGAAAATTAAAATTTGAATCGGGTGCTCATCGTGTTCAACGTGTACCGAAGACAGAATCACAGGGACGCGTTCATACCTCAGCAGCAACAGTAGTTGTGATGCCTAAGTTTGAAATGGAAGATGTCAATATCAAAAAATCGGATCTGAAAACAGATACTTTCCGTGCAAGTGGTGCAGGTGGCCAGCATGTCAATAAAACAGAATCAGGCGTACGGTTTACCCATATTCCAACAGGCGTTGTTTCTGAAAGTACAGATGGTCGATCACAGCATAAAAATAGAGACATTGCTTTGCAGCGACTCTATGTGAAAATTTTTGAAGCACAGCAGGCCGCACATAATAATAAAGTATCTGCGGCCAGAAAATCATTGGTTGGTACCGGAGACCGTTCTGGAAAAGTCAGAACCTACAACTATCCTCAAAACCGGGTAACTGATCATCGGATTAATCTTACTTTATATAGTCTTGATAAAATCGTTGCTGGAGATATTGCGGAAATTATTGAGGCACTACAGGTTGCCGAAAATGCAGAAAAAATGAAAGCAGGAGAAGAGTAGTGATTTAAGAATAAAGAACAAGGAATACTGATTGAAGTAATAGGGCTTAACTTCATAAATCAACATTCCTTGTTTTTTAATCTGTAATCTAAAAGTCCATACCCATCGATAAATATAATCTTGGCTTCTGAACCACTCTGGTCTCAATACCTTTAGCATAATCCAGTCGGATAAAATAACCAAACAACATTGTGCGAATTCCCATTCCGTATCCGGCTACAATTGGATCACGGAAATAATTGACCTTGACATTTACTGTAGGAGGGTTTGAAAGGTAGATCGTATTTAGTGGACTGTCATCCGTAAATGGAGTTGGTCCCTGCCATGCTGTTCCAACATCAAAGAAACCAACCAATTGGAAGTTTCTAAAGAAAGAAGATCGGATTCTACTAGAAAAATATTTGAATACAGGTACTCGTAATTCTGTATTGACTAAAGCGTAATTGTTTCCATTACGGATGTTGTATCGAAAACCGCGGAGATTACTTGCCAGCGTTTGGTAAGCAAAATCTCCCTGTGCAGGAAATGGAATATCATTATTAAAACTTTGTAACAACCAGTTATCTACACCACCCAGAAAATAAAGAATCTTTTCTGAACCAAAAGAGGAGGCTGCGGCAGCTCTAAATGCTAAAATAGAATGTTTGTCCAGTCGTTGATAGTGCCGTGCATCCAACCCGACGACCGTCATAAAGCCATCAGCAAAGTCAAAGCTTACATTGTCAATAAAGTCAAGCTGAAATCTTTTGAGGACTTCAGTATAGATTTTATATCTTGAACCATGTTTGATATTGACAGCAATATCTAGAGTGTTGTCAAAGACATACTCGAGCTTTAAACCTAATCTTTGCTGATTAAAGGTTGGTGTGTTGAGCGAATTTTGATCTGTTGCTAATAAAAAGGATTTATCAAAACGAAGTGTGCTGGTAGCTCTTAGACTTCTGAAAATATCCAGGGGATATCGAACCTGCATTTGCGCAATGAAAATCGTTTCTTTTGATCGCTGAGGAATAACTGGGTTATTGCTCTCTTCTGTAAATTTTAAATTACGGCGATAAAATGCATAGCGTTTATCGAGCCTTTTCTTTTTGTCATCAAACAACAAGAAATATTCTGCACCATTAAAAGTGGTTGGAATCCGAACGCCCATTTCAAACTGATAATCTTCAAACAGGTCTTTGAAGTTTGCTTTTAAAAGGATGCCTGGAGGAGGATAACTATACGTTTCGCGTGTTCCTGCATAACTGTCTAAACCGCCAAACAATAAGCTGTTGTCTAATTGAGTAGTGACAAAATCCGTTCTGAATTTCAAACGATAAGGGGTAATCCTCGAAGGATTAAAACGAACTACTTTTGATTCAAAAGGCGCCGTCTGAGCAGAGTAATTACTAACATCAGGTGATGAGTCATTGGCCTCTTCAATAGAAACACTTCCATCCTCTTCTTCGATGGTTACACTCGGGGCAGACTCCTCTTCGTCAAATTCACTTTGAAAAAGATAATTATCGACATCAATTTTTCCGGAATCTCTTTTTTCTTCTGGAATAGTTGCGACCTCACTTGCTACTTCATCTATTTTTTCAACAACATTATTCGAAGCTGGATTACCATTAGGGTCGACTTGGCCAAGAGGTTCTTTTCCTAAGAAAATTCGTTCCTGCTCTTTGAAGCGAGTAAGCTTAGGTTGAATAACCGTATCCGTATTAATCTGATCGACATAAAAAGTATGAATATTATTTCTAAAAATACTTTGAACAAGTTTTCCCACTCTTGGTGCACTATGTTGTTCTTTTATATTACGATCATAGTTACTTGCATTATGATTGATAGATCGTTGCTTAACGATAGGCTCTAATATAATCGAGTCGATTAAGGTAGTGTCAAGGCTTTCTAAGGTGGAATCCTGATGGAGGATGATTTCTGTTCCGTCCTTCAAGCTTATAATTTGTTCGTAATAAGCTATATAATCTTCAAGGTAACCATACTGTCTATTTTGGATGCCACTTTGATCGGAAAGGAAAGAAAACCAGGTTGAATCAATCGCCATCGGCTGACGTTCATTTGCTAAAGGAGTATTCGTTACCTGAACTAATTCGGTGGATTTGTTTTCCAGATCATAATAAAAAATATCAAAGTTATTAAGGGGTAAGATCGTATCCATTCGTAAGGTGCTGAGTAAGGCGTCATTTCTGTTGGAAGAAAATAAAATACCTTTTTTGTTTCTGATCTTCACCAGAGTAGCATCGAGATCGTCATAAAAATCATTAGTGATTCTTTGAGTCTGACGAGTAGTAGGATAGTATAAAAAGATATCTGAGAATCCACGAACAGCACCAGAAAGTACCATCTGTCCAGGGTT
>CAYXQH010000024.1:0-8144 GCA_964467425.1 uncultured Saprospiraceae bacterium | reverse complement strand
CTGATTTTAATTTGACTTAGCGGAAGTTTTCGTTTGTTTTTAAATTTTATCTTCCGACCCTCAGGTCTAGTCATTAACGCCGTTTCTGCTTTGTAGCGTTTTTTGAAATACTCATACCAATTGCTGCTGGTCTTCTTGTAAGAGGTGCCAAGAACATATAAAAAACCACTGTCGATACTTCTATTGATTCGGGTAAGATATAGTAAATTGGAAACGGTTGACTGGCCATAATTTTGGCTAATGAAATACCACATAGAGTGGCCTGCAAGACGCGGGTTTGCTTCAGCAAAACTATCAAAGTCTTTGTATTTTCCTTGAAGGATTAAGTCTCGGAGTTGATTGTCAATTTCAGCATCCCATGTTCTACCAACAAAAGAAACAAGCCCCTGTTTAAACCATTCCGGTAAGTTCATCATCACGGCATTCTGCACAATTTCCTGAAGGTTCGAACCAAATAGCATCGCATTCATATAAACGGAAGCAATACCTTCTCGTACTTGTTGACGAAGATTCGTATGATCACCATTGAAGAAAACAAAAACTTTATTGCCTACGATTTTCGTTTGTCCGCCAGTATTGATAAAAGTCTCCTCACTTCCAATATTATTTTGCTTGATGTCTGTAATGTCGGTGTAAACAATAATCTCGATCTTATCATTCATTCGATGTTCGAGAATGTTTTGAATTTCGTCATGATCTAATTCTGCAAATTGAACAACGGAATGCGCAATATTTCGACCCTCGCCATAAAAGTAGGTTACAAAATTAGTGCTTTCGTACTGCAACCACTCTTTAAAATCATCATGATACTGAACACGGTTTTTTCCAAACTCAACCTGGGTCCCCTGGCTGAAAAGAAATGAAGAGCAAAAAAGGAGAAGTAAAAGAGATAGTTTAAGTTTATTCATAGAACAAATATTAGGCGACTAGAAAAAGGTGATCTATATAAAGATCACTTTTTTTTAACAGTTTGTCAATGGAAATCAATAGTATTGTATTTTTGTGGACTATGTTTTAGGAATTGAGCATAAATGAATCAGGTTAAAGGCCTAAATTTTATTTTTGAACGATTCCTCAGGGCAAAAAAGGCAGAATATTACTGCTAAGATGCTTTTATCTTAATTAACGGAAAAACCATGACGCTTGTTGCTAATTTAACCTTCAACCCTTTTCAGGAAAACACCTATATCGTCTACGATGAAACGAAAGAGTGCATCATCTTTGATCCTGGGATGTATACCAGTGAAGAACGAAAGAAATTTGTAGAATTTATAGAGCAAAATGAATTAAAACCGGTTCGATTAATTAATACTCATTGCCATATCGATCATGTTTTTGGGAATAACTATGTCCACCAAAAATATAATCTGCCACTAGAGATCCATAAAGGCGAACTACCGGTATTAGAAGCGGTACCAATGGTGTGTACAATGTATGGAATTCCTTATTCTGACCCTTCACCTATGCCAGCTTCTTTTATTGAGGAAGGTGATATAATCGAATTTGGAAATACGAAGCTGGAAGCCCTGTTTACACCAGGACATTCTCCTGCAAGTTTGTCTTTTTATTGTAAAGAAGGTGGCTTTGTCATCGCTGGAGATGTGTTGTTTCACCAAAGTATAGGTCGAACCGATCTACCGGGAGGAGACTTTGCAACCCTAATTGGAAGTATTAAGGACAAATTATTTCCCTTAGGCGATGATGTCATTGCTTATCCAGGCCACGGCCCAGAGACTAAAATAGGCCATGAAAAGGCAAATAACCCATTTTTACAGTAAGTTAGAATCTCTGCTCTGGAGCTTGTTTTTAGCTATGGTTTTTAATCGAAAACATTAATTTCGTCGGTCATTAAATAACTTTCATCTAATTGTCGTTATTATAACGTTAAAAAGCTACTTTGGCAGGGTTATCGCCGAACAATTATCGTAAAATAAGGTATATTTAAGAGGTATATTCTTTGAAAAGCGATTTTCCCCAAAGTGCCTACTATTTAAAAAAATTAATAAATATTGAAATTATGAAAGTGAGAGGTCCAGTTTTCTTTTCCCTGATCACAGCCGTGGTGGTTTTTATTGGGATGTCCTTACCGGAAAAAGTTAACCCTGAAAAGGAGGCGATTTTAATGCAGACGATGTTGAGTGGATTGGAGCAACTTCATTTTAGTCCAGTTTCTTTGGATGATGATTTTTCAAAACGAGCATACGATCTTTATATCAATCGGTTGGACGCTGGTCGTAGATGGATGACGCAGTCTGATGTAGATCAATTAGCAAAATATAAATTAGAAATAGATAATCAGGCGCAGGCCGGAAATTTTGAATTTTTCAACTTGTCTGAAAAATTACTTAATGATGGGATTGCAAAAGTGGATGGCTTTTATAAAGAAATTTTAGCAGAGCCTTTTGACTTTTCTAAAAATGAAGTAATTGAATTAGATGGAGAGAAAAAGGCTTTCGCAAAAAGCGAAGATGAATTCAAAAATAATTGGAGAAAATCTCTTAAGTATGAAGTGATGAGCCGAGTTTTTGATAAGATGAAAGCACAGGAGAAATTGGAAGAAGGAGAAACGGCAAAAACGAAAGAGGAGTTAGAGAAAGAAGCTCGAGAAGAAACTGCTGAAATGTATGAAGATATTTTTGTGCGTTTGGGTAAACTTCGTCGTTCAGATCGAATGAGTACTTATTTGAATGCAATTACCAATGTTTATGATCCGCATACTGGATATTATGCACCGAAAGACAAAGAAGATTTTGATATCAATATGTCAGGTGCATTAGAAGGAATTGGTGCAAGATTACAAACAGATGGAGATTATACTAAAGTTACAGAGATTGTTCCTGGTGGTCCTGCTTGGAAAGGAAAAGAGTTAGAAGCGAATGATTTAATTACTGCAGTATCTCAAGGTGATGATGAAGCAGTTAATGTAACGGGTTTTAGAATTGATGATGTAGTAAAGTTAATTAGAGGTAAAAAAGGGACAGAGGTAAAACTAACGGTTAAAAAAGTCGATGGAACGATTACAGTAATTTCGATCATTCGAGACTTGGTCGTAACTTCTGAAAGTTATGCGAAATCAGTTATTCTTGATTTCCCAGGAAAAGCTAAAAATGTAGGCTACATTAAATTGCCAAGATTTTATGCTGACTTTAATAGAAAAGGCGGACGTAGCTGTGCAGAAGATATTGCTAAAGAATTGGATAAATTAAATGACAAAAATGTAAACGGAATTATTCTGGATCTAAGAAATAACGGAGGAGGTTCTCTTCGCGATGTGGTAAAGATGTCAGGAATGTTTATTGAAGAGGGACCAATTGTACAAGTAAAAGAAACAGATCGCAAGCCTCAGATTTTGGAGGATCATGATAGCGATGTTCAATATGATGGAAAATTAATCATCATGGTGAATCAGTTTAGTGCCTCTGCTTCTGAAATCCTTGCTGCTGCGCTACAGGATTATGGCAGAGCAGTTATCGTTGGAAGTAACTCTACATTTGGAAAAGGGACCGTACAACGATTTATTGATCTTGATCGAGCAATTAGAGGATATAACGAAATTAAGCCATTAGGTAGCCTTAAATTAACGATTCAGAAATTTTATAGAGTAGATGGAGGTTCTACACAATTGAAAGGAGTGGTGCCGGACATCGTATTACCAGACAGGTATCACTTTATTGAAGTCGGTGAGCGTGATCATGATTTCCCAATGGAATGGAATAAAATCGATGAAATAGATTACGGACAAAGCGTGGCAAGTCTGGATGGTATGGATAGCTGGAAAATGGCTAGTGCTGAACGTGTTAAAAAGAATGAAAGCTTTCAACTGATTCTTCAAAATGCTAAACGCTTGAAAGAACAACGGGAAGACACAGACTATCCTCTTAATTATGACAATTATGCTAAAGAGATGAAAGCTTTAGAAGAAGAGTCTAAAAAATATGAAGATATGTTTCAGCCAATTGAAGGGCTTACTGTAAATAACTTAGAAGTGGACATGGACTTTATTAATAAAGATGAATCCAGACAAGCAAGAAATGATGAGTGGATTAAATCGATTAAAAAAGATATTTATATTGATGAAGTGCTTTCTATCCTGAGAGACATGGATGACAAAAAATACGTCAAGGAATAAAAAGAATTTTTAAGCCTTGTTAAAAGACCTTTCAAAGTTAGTATCTTTGGAAGGTCTTTTTGATTTCTATAAGACTAATGACAAGTTTAGCGAAGCGTAACTCGTCATAGGATTGCAAACCAACCAATCACAGGTTATATAATTTTTTATTTAATTGAACTACCTCACACTCGAAAAAGTCACAAAGTCTTACGGCGAAAAAATCCTTTTTAAGGATATAGATCTTCATATCAATCGTGGGGATAAAGTAGCACTAGTTGCTAAAAACGGAACTGGGAAAACCACCCTGCTTCGATTGATTGCAGGAGAAGAAAGTGGAGAGGGCGAACAATGCAAAGTGTTTTTGCATAAGGGTCTTAGAGTTGGTTACTTGCGACAAGAACCGGACTTTCCAGATCACTGGACAGTCATGGAAACGATTTTTGAAAGCGATAACCCTTTGATTAAAGCCATTCGGCAATACGAAGAAGCAATGCTTTTCCCGGATAAAGCAGAAGCGATGCAATCGGCATTGAGTCAGATGGAAGATTTAAAAGCCTGGGACTTCGAGTCCAAGATTAAAGAAATTCTTTTTAAACTCAATATTACTGAATTAGATAAAAAGGTCGGGACACTCTCCGGAGGACAGCAAAAAAGATTAGCACTTGCTAAGCTGCTCATCGATGAACCCGAATTTATAATATTGGATGAGCCAACGAATCATTTGGATTTGGATATGATCGAATGGCTCGAAGAGTACTTGATGCAATCTAATCTTACGCTTTTTATGGTGACACACGACCGTTATTTTTTAGAGCGCGTTTGTACCGTGATTGTAGAATTGGATAGAGAAAGCCTGTTTAAATACAGTGGAAATTATTCTGACTTTTTGGAAAAGAAAGCAACGCGGTTTGAAAATGAGGCGGTTGAAGTAGATAAGGCTCGAAAGCTCATGAGAAAGGAATTAGAATGGATTCGGAAAATGCCTAAAGCTCGTGGTACAAAAGCAAAGTCGAGAGTCGATGCTTTTGATAAAATAAAACAAAAAGCTTCCGTCAAAGTAGATCGGCAGGAAATTCAAATCGATATTAAAGGTGCTAGGCTGGGAAGTAAGATTTTAGAAGTCAATTATATCTCGAAACAATACGATGATAAGGTTTTAATCAAAGACTTTTTTTATAAGTTTAAAAAAAATGAGCGAGTCGGGATTGTAGGGAAAAATGGTGTCGGGAAATCAACCTTTTTAAAGCTGATTACCAAAGAAATTCGACCAGATGCGGGCACTGTTGTAGTTGGAGGTACTGTTCAGTTTGGCCATTATACACAAGATGGTATTCAGCTCAAAACGGATAAAAGAGTAATTGATGTTATTACAGATATTGCAGAGTATATTCCTTTAGAAAAAGGACAAAAATTATCAGCAAGCCAGTTATTAGAACGTTTCCTTTTTGATAAAAAACATCAACAGGTTTATGTTAGTAAACTGAGTGGAGGGGAGAGACGCAGACTATTTCTCCTGACGGTGATTATGCGAAATCCAAATTTTTTAATTCTGGATGAGCCGACAAATGATTTGGATATTTTGACCTTGAATGTATTAGAGAATTTCCTCTTGGACTTTCCAGGTGTTGTCTTGATTGTTAGCCACGATCGATTCTTTATGGATAAATTAGTGGACCACCTTTTTATTTTTGAAGGGGGAGGTAAAATAAAGGACTATAATGGAAACTACTCGGAATACAGAGCAAAGAGAAAATTAGAAATCAGACAACAGGAAAAGGCGCCAAAAGAAAAAAAGCAACGTGAAAAACCGGATGATGGAAAGCCTAAGCTTTCTTACATGGAGCGGAAAGAGTTTAATCGATTGGAAAAAGAAATTGAAAAGCTGGAAGTAAAGAAGAAAGAAATTACGGAGCAGTTTAACGATACTAGCTTATCACCGGATGAAATACAGAACCTTTCCGTTGAATTAGGAGCGATCAATAAAAGCATCGATGAAAAAGAAATGAGATGGCTCGAACTCTCAGAAAACGCTTAAATACTACATAGCCACATAGAATGCGAAATTATTTCAGTGTCATAAGGTCGGTTGGATTAATATTCTTTGCTTTTGGAATTGCCTTTGTCGGGGTGACATTGGTAGAGGTGATTAATACACTTGATAGAAGGAATAACTTTTATGATGATGAATTTTATTTTGTGGTAACTGCTTTGTTAATGGGGCTAGGCTTTTTGGTCGTTGGTTTGGCAGGACTTTTAAAAGCAAAATGGTTTCCTACTGTAGGCATAATTATGCTTGTTATTTCGTTTCTTTATTTTAACTGGATTGTTATTGTTGAAATACTTCCGAATCTAAGATTCTCTTTAGATGAGGTATTAGGGGTAGGAGCTTTAGTGATGATTTTCTATGTGCTGATTATTAGCTTTACTTTGCTCTTGCGAAATGAACATTTTTTGGAAGCACTAAAAACAGAAGATAAAAATAAAGAAGTGAATGATAGGATTTTGGATGCGGAGTAAAAGGAAGCCAATCGTTGCTCGTTTAAAACAAGCAACGATTGACGAAGATATTATTTAGAAGATAATTCTTCAAGTACATCTTCTAATTCATCCTCATCTCCAGGAAGGTAGCCTGAATGATCCCAAACTATTTTTCCATTTTTGTCTATGATAAATGTTTGAGGTACTGTTTGGAAGTTAAGCGAATTAAATGCCTCTTGTTCATTTGCACTAAGTACAATGTATTCCCAACCTTTCGTTTCAACCACACCAGGAACTTTTGCTAACTGACGACGAGTATCTATAGTAATTGCTAAAAGTTCAACGTCATATTCTTCTTGCCAATCTGGGTATATATCAGCAATCGCATCTAATTCTTTTTTACATGGAGCACACCAGGTTGCCCAAAAGCTAATAACTGTAATTTTACCGTTGTTACTATAATCTTGAAGATTTACAGTTTTTCCGTCTAATGTTTTAAGGTTTAGATCCGGTACATCCTTTTGAGCCATTAAAGAGGTAGTCAGCGTAAGGCAAATAAGGGCAGCGAATAACTTCACAATTTTCATAAGTGGTTAGATTTTTATAATAAATTTTAAATTTTTTAAAAAAGCTATTTCAAGACTTTTACTAAGATTCTTAAAGAATATTTTTTATTGTATAAAAAAACACTCTAATTTCAACTTTGGAGAGGTAAATCCACTACAATTTATGGGATTTTTAGGTCTTATGATCGTTTCTCTCCTCCGTTTAACGTAGTTTTAACGCATTAATGTAAAATAGCTTTTCAATAGTAATACTAAATAAATTTAGATGAAAAGATTAATACTTCCTTTGTTGAGTATCGTGTTTCTATCGATATGTCATTTTTCTTACGGACAGGATAAACTGAGAGTGTCAGGAAGTCTACAAACACAAGGTAATTTCTTTATAAGAGACACCCTGATCGGTGCGGCTAATACACCTCAATATGATCACCAGCTTTATGGTGCAGACTCTTGGTTGCAGCTAAACGTAGGTTACGATGGTTTTCAGGCAGGTGTCAGATTTGATATGTTCAATAATTCGAATTTGCTGGATCCTCAAAATTCCTATACAGATCAGGGCATAGGTCGATGGTTTATTAAAAAGAAAATTAATAAACTTGGGATTTCAGGGGGATACCTCTACGATCAGATTGGATCAGGAATTATTTTTAGGGCATATGAACAAAGACCATTGTTGATTGATAATGCACTTTATGGTGTTCGATTGACTTATGATATAAATGAAGATTGGATTTTAAAAGCTTTTTCAGGAAAACAAAAGCGACAGTTTTCCTCTTATGAAACTATCATAAAAGGGCTAAGTATTGATGGTTTTTATGCTCCTAAAGATGAAAACCAAAATTGGACACTTTCTCCAGGTTTTGGTGTGGTAGCTAAAACCCTCGATGATGATCAAATGAGAACGATCGTAAGTACAATAAATACCTACTCCGTTCTTGATAGTATAGGTGCAAAATATAATACCTATGCTCTTACCTAGTATAATAATT
>CAYXQH010000023.1:0-20395 GCA_964467425.1 uncultured Saprospiraceae bacterium | reverse complement strand
ATTCCAACAGCAAATAACTCCGCAAGGAGATTGTATAATATTCACAGCATGATCCGGGGTCAGATGGTATGGGAAACCGAGGACGAAACTATTGTTAACCCATTTTGCGCCGCTGACCCCGACCTGCTGTATTGGGTGCTTGCCACTATTGTGGACACCACTATTACACTTTATGAAAAAACGGTACGTCCACTCAGCAAAGAAGAAAAAGAGCAATTTTATGAAGAAAGCAAAATCACTGCTCAACTGATGGGAATAACATTGGACGAGTATCCCGAAACGCTTGAAGCCTTTAATCTTCGATTCAATCAGGTGGTAACCGAAGGCACACTTCGATTGCAAAAAGAAGGCAAAAGTGTTACCGAAGCATTATTCAAAACACCTTATCCTGTTCGACGATTTACAGAAATATTGGCCGACCATTTTTTACCAGAAAACGGGAAAAAAATATTTGGCTTTAAATCGAATAAACGTTTTGCAAAAATAGTCCTTCGCCTTGCTCGACTTATTAATCGTTTGATACCAAATGATTTAAGATATGCACCACACTATCATCAGGCTAACTTTAGAATCGCTCTAAGCGAAAGGAAAACCCCTAAAATAATTGAACGATTACACTATTGGATGGGAGCACACATTAACTGGTATTTTATTTCTAACCGATTAACAATCAAAAGAACATGATCTCAGCAATTAAATCATTTACAGCGACCCAACAATCTAAACTCTTTTGCATTTTATGCTTAAGCACTGCTTTTTGTTTTGCTTTAGTCGCTTTTCGGATTCATTACGCAGATGTCGAACTAGCTTCTATCGGCTCTCCACGTGCAGTCGTTGCCTCTCGAGGAACTACCTTCCTCTTTTTAATCTGGAATTTATTCCTGGCGTGGATCCCTTATTGGATAGCTATTTCCATCAAAGGTTTTTACAAGCTTAGTAATTCTAAAATCCTGGCCTGGACCTTGATTGGCGCCTGGTTAGTTTTTTTTCCGAACGCACCATACATTATTACGGATTTACTTCATCTAAGAAACCGATATAATATTCCGCACTGGTATGATCTAATGCTGATTGTTTCATTCGCATGGACCGGCTTAATGTTAGGTTTAATTTCGCTTCATGAAGTTCGCATTTTTATAAAAGAATTATACTCGGAAAGTTTGAGCTGGTTCATTACGCTTGGATCAACAATCCTATGTGGATTCGGAATTTATCTCGGTCGTTGCTTGCGTTTTAACACCTGGGATATCTTGACCAACCCTATAGAATTAACGCATGATATTTTAATCAGTATGACGGATTCGATGGCATTAAAAATCACTTTAGTTTTTTCCATCTTTTTACTCCTCGGCTACTTAACACTTAATACATTAATTAATAGCAAACAGGATTCTTAACATAGAACAGACCCTAGTCTGTTTATTTAAAATTTACTTTTATGAAAAATTATCTGTTCTTCAGTTTTCTGATTTTTATTGGTTTCAGTTCCTGTGACTCTAGTTACCAGTATAATATCTATGTAAAAAATTCCACTAAGAAATCAATCAAAGTCGTATTCAAAAGTCCATATGATGTCAATGGTCTTGAAGAACGCAGCGAAACTCTCCAGGCAGGAGAATCAAAAAGAATAATCTCTACGAAAAACATTCCTATTGACGAAACCGATGGTTCGAATAATCACTGCAGTTTTGCTGCTGATTATGTAAAAGCTTTTCAGGAAGACAAGGAAAGTAAAACCCGCTGGTGTGATGAAGACATCAAATTCGAACTAGAAGACATCGGCCAATGGACCTTTACCATTGATTATAAACCAAAAGACTTTTAACAGAAAATCACACACAACAAAAAATATAGAAAAATGAAAAAGAACGTCCTCGTAAACAGCTTTGTATTTATCGGAAGCATTGTCTTCTATTTAGCCTTTTGGAAAGAAAAAATGGGCTTAAATGTTTTGCTATTTAGTAGCTTAATGATCGCATTCTTATATATCTGTAAGCCAGCAATCAGATTTAATCGTGGGGTACTAATTACGACCTTAGGAACTTTAATTACCGCTGGTTTAATCGTTTGGAATAATTCTATGATCAGTAAGGTGGTCCATCTCATTTCTTTTACCACTATGATTGGTCTGGCCAAACAAGAAGAGCTGAAATTTCCTGGCTATGGATTTTTATTATCACTAATTAGCTTCGGAGAAACGCCTTTAAGAATCGTGAGACAGTTTTCAAATATCGGAAAAAGCGGACCTGTAAGCTTAGCTCCTGCCTGGAGGACTATGAGACTGAGCATCGTCCCGCTTTTAATCCTTTTATTATTCTATGGCATATACATTGCAGCAAATCCGGAATTCAGAGCCTTATCCAATTCCTTTTGGGTTAATTTAATTGATTGGTTCTCCTGGAATATTTCTATTCCACAGGTATTATTTTTCCTCGTGAGTATATTCGTTGCTTCGACAATTTTAGCGAAGAGTAATTTTCCAATTTTCAAAGATTTTCAAAAAACACATGCTGAAAACTTGAGGCGTCTGCGTGGCCGGATGTTGCCCATTTATAAAAGTATGATCGCCTTAAAAAATGAATTTCATTCTGGGTTGATTTTACTTTTTTCTCTCAACGCTTTATTATTAGTCGTCAATTGCATCGACATCAAAAACTATTGGTTCGGCACCAGTTATCAACTCCCGCCTTATGAAATGAAAGTGATGGTCCACCAAGGAACTTATTTTTTGATTGGAGGTCTTTTATTAGCCATGGTTATTATCTCTGTCTTATTTAGAAAGAACCTCAACTTTTTTCCAAATAATAAAAAATTAAAAATAGCGGGTTATTTATGGATTGTTCAAAACAGTATTTTAGCTATTTCTCTTTTTATAAAAAACTACCGATATATTGAGGCAAATGATTTGGCTTATAAGCGAATTGGCGTTTTAATATTTTTATTCCTCGTTTTTGCAGGATTGATCACAATGATCATTAAAATTAAAGACAAGAAAACATTCTATTTCCTACTACACCGAAATGCATGGATCACTTACATTGTTTTCATCTGTTGTAGCTTCGTTAATTGGGATGTTTTTATATCAGAATATAATTTATCCAGACCCGTAAAACACGAGATTGATTATCCCTTTTTAATATCGAAAGTTTCTGATAAAAATGTTTACCTGCTTTTAGAACAAGAAGCTCAGCAACTCCTTCCAATACACAGGCAGGAAATTACTCAAAGGGCCATTCGTGATAAAACAGATCGGTTTTTAAAAAAACAAGAAAACATCTCCTGGTTATCCTGGAATTATGCTGATCAAAAAAATCTCGATTACCTCAAAGCAAATGGTTTGGACTAATATCGTTTCAACAAAGTCTATCAGCTGACAAAAATTAAGATTAGAAAGAAATAAAAAGCGCTCTTTTTTACAGGAGCGCTTTAGCTTTTAAGAAAAAAGACGTACTTTGCAGAAGATTTAAAACCTACCAATCTTACAAATAAGTTTATTTCGTTCCTGTATTTTTCATCCTTTTCTAATCTTAATTTGACATGAAAAAGTACTTCCTCTGTTTAGCTATTGTATTCAGTTTTAATTTATTACTTGGCCAAATCGTTAGCCTTTCCCCTTCTAATGTTGGTGCCGATGATACTGCTACACTCCGCTTTGATGCATCTCAAGGAAATGGAGAGTTAGTTGGAGCCTCCAAAGTGTATATGCATCACGGTGTGGTAACCGACAGCCCAACAGGAACCGATTGGCAATATGTCATTGGAGACTGGGGACAGGACAATGGTGTTGGTGAGATGACACCAGTAGCAGGCATGAACGATGTTTGGGAAATTGCTTTCACACCATCAATCCGTGATTATTTTGGCGTTCCAAATGGAGAAAATATCTTTAGAATTTCTTCCGTATTCAGAAGTGCAGATGGAAACACAAAAGGAACCATTAATCCAGGCAATTATGGCTGGGGAACGGTAACCAGCAATTTTGACATCTATATCAATTTGAATGCTGGAAACTTTGTTTCATTCATTGAGCCTGTTATTAATCAAGCTTATGTCAATTTAGGTGAACAGGTTACTTTTTCAGCAATCGCTTCATCCGATGTGACCGATATGCGCCTCTTGATAGATGATGGCAGCGGATTTGTAGAAGTTGCAAATGTTAGTTCCGGAATGAGTATTAATTATAACTACAGCCCTACCATGACTGGTGTAATTGATGTCAAAGTCACGGCAACTATTAATGGTGAAGATCTGGAAGCAGTAAGGCAGCAAAATATTATTGTCATTCAGGCTCCGACAGTGGAAGTCTTGCCCGCAAATATGATCCCCGGAATAAATTATGATGATAACGATGATACAAAAGCAACTCTGGTTCTCGAAGCGCCGGGTAAAGCATTCGCCTATTTTGTTGGCGATCTTTCTAATTGGAATGTGCTTGATACTTATCAAATGAAAAAGACGCCAGATGGTGAATTCTTTTGGATAGAAATCAATGGCCTTGTTCCACAAGAAGAATATGTCTTTCAATATTGGGTAGAAGAAAGTGTGAAAATTGGAGATCCTTATGCGGAAAAAATAGCAGATCCATGGAATGATCCATGGATTGAGTCTAGCACTTATCCTGATCTCCCTTTTTATGATAAAACGGAAAACGGTATGGCGTCCGTTCTTCAGACCGGGCAAACAGCCTATCAATGGGCCTCTTCTGAATCCACCTGGCAACGTCCGGATGTAGATCATGTCGTTATCTACGAATTACTAATTAGGGATTTTATTGGTGCACATGATTACACCACGTTGATTGATACGCTCAGCTATATAAAAAACCTAGGTGTAGATGCAATTGAAATCATGCCTTTTAATGAATTTGAAGGCAATGAGTCCTGGGGTTATAACCCTGCCTATTATTTTGCACCAGACAAATATTACGGACCAGAAGAAGATTTAAAACTTTTTATAGAAACAGCGCATCAAATGGGCATGGCTGTCATTATGGATGTGGTTATGAATCACGCGTATGGCCAAAATCCTATGGTTCAATTATATTTTGAAGGTGGGAATCCTGCCCTTGACAATCCTTGGTTCAACCGCGAATATGTGGGTCAGTACCAATGGGGTTATGACTGGAATCATGAATCAGATTACACCAAACGTTTTTTAGATCGTTTAAATGCTTTTTGGATTGAAGAATATCACATCGATGGTTATCGCTTTGATTTCACAAAAGGTTTTACAAATAGTGCCCCCGGAGGTAGTGTAGATGGATTTGACCAATCTCGTATTGATCTGCTCGAGCGTATGGCTGATGAAATTTGGACAGTAGATCCAGAATGCTATATTATCTTAGAACATTGGGCGCCTTTTAATGAAGAACAAATTCTGGGTGATTACGGAATGAAAATGTGGGGTAATCGAAGCTATGATTATGTACCTGCTGTTATTGGAAATAATGGTGGCAACTTCAACAATATGGACCGAACGAGTCACGTCCTCTTCTTTGATAGTCATGACGAAAGCAGAATTGCGGAGCATGCTTTAAATCAAGGACTTTCAAATGCAACATATAATGTACGAGATCCACTCATTATGTACGAGCGGGTTAAACAAGCTGCTGCATTTCTATTTCTTAACCCTGGCCCTAAGATGCTCTGGCAATTTGATGAATTAGGCTATGACATCGATATTAATTTTAATGGGCGAATCGGTAATAAGCCTTTACCCTGGGGACCTGATGGTCTCGGCTATTATGAAAACCCTCTTAGAAAATATATTTATGATGCCTATAGTGGAATTCTGGATGTTAGAAAACAAATCGGTCCTGAACAATTAGCAGTTGCAAACACCAATCATAAAACGACTGGCGCTACTCGACGCCTCCGATACAATACAACTGATATTGATTTAGTCGTCATTGGAAACTTCAGTTTAGAAATGGGCAGTATTGATCCGCAATTTACTCAAACAGGTTGGTGGTACGATTATTTTTCTGGTGATTCCATTGATGTAGCAAATGTAACAGAGCCTATAGATTTAAAAGCAGGCGAATGGCATATTTATACTACAGAAAGATTATCAGATGGAATGCCTGGCGTCGTTGAAGTCTATGACAATCCTGTTACGATAAGCCCTTACCCTTTTTCTAAAAGTAATGAAATCACGATTACCTTTGATGCCACTAAAGCTTTTCCAAATGGAACTGCTGGACTGGTTGGCGCACAGAAAGTTTATATGCATTCCGGTGTAGTATTGGCTGATCCGAATAGTACCACTTTCGAAAATGTCGTTGGTACTTTCCTCGATGATGGCATCGGAGAAATGACAGAAGTAAGTGACGACATTTGGGAGATCGTGTTGACGCCAAAAGAATATTATAGCCTCGCCAACGATGAAGATCCTTTTAAAATCGGAATGTACTTCCGAGATGAAAACAACATCAATCTTGGAATGGGTTTTCGGGACGAGCCCGTTTATTTTAGAGTCCAGGGTGAAGGACCAATTGTTGCTGTCGAACCTATGGGTTATTTACCGGATACTGAAATCACTATCACCTTCGATGCAACAAAAGGAAACGGAGAACTCATTGGCTTTGATAAAGTCTATATGCACAGTGGCGTCGGCTTTCAGGACTCAAATACCCCTTGGAATAGTGCCTGGCAAAATGTCGTCGGAAATTGGGGGCAAGATGATGGAGTCGGAGAAATGTCTCCTGTTGCAGGCGAACCGGACAAGTGGGAAATTACTTTAACCCCTACAACTTATTACGGAATTACCCCAGATCAATTTACGCACTGGATTTCTGCAGTTTTCAGAAGTGCCGATGGTAACACAAAAGGAACAGGCACTCCTGGCTCCTATTTATTTGGCATCATTCATTCGGATTTTGATTACTTCTTAGAAAATGACCTTATTATCAATACAGAAGATTTGGAGCAAAATAATGTCCGAACAATTATTCAACCTAATCCTGCAACAGATTTAGTCAACTTAAGCATAGAAGGTATTACAAGTTCGATCCAAATTCAATTAATCGATATAACAGGAAAAGTCTTAATTCAGGAAATATCGGAAAGCAACGGTAGTAATTTTCACAACCAACAATTAAATACGCAAAATCTTACACCTGGAATGTATGTATTAAAAATTGTGGGCGATAATTATTCTGGTGTACTGCAATTAATTAAGATGTAGGTTTAACAATAAAATAAGCGAACAAGTTAGCAAGTGAGCAAAACAAGCCCCCTTGCTAACTTGCATATTTTGCCCTATTAAAAGTCTCAAATCTAATCTTCCAGACTTTCCCTTCAATTATTGGCTATCTTTTTGCTTTTTTTTATATTTTACGTCACTATTTCAACTCTTTTCTCGTTATAAAGGACATTTACATTACTAATTATTTTTATTCCTTTGCAGTTTATATGATTTAAAAATGGAGGTAGAAAATTCATTAATGCTGGAAGTTGAGGCTTATGTCACTAATTTTATCTCAGAACAAGTTTCTAAAGACTTTGCTTATCATGACATTCAACATACTATAAGTGTGGTCAATGATGCTAAAGAGATGGGAGAAATGATGGAATTGACCGAGGCCGATATGGAAATCTTGCTTTTAGCAGCATGGTTTCATGATACGGGGTATGATAAAGGAGCTTTAGATCATGAGGAAAGAAGTGCAAAATATGCTCGAAATTATCTTCGGGGACACGGCTATAGTGAAGAAGATTTAAAAAGCATCGAAACGATCATTTTGGCTACCAAAATGCCGCATGATCCGAAATCTCTCATGGAGCGAATTATATGCGATGCCGATTTAGGACATGTTGGTCAAAAAATCTATTGGGAAAGATGTAGTAAAGTCCGTCAGGAAATGGCGCTTACTAAAAATGTCATCATGACGGATTTAGAATGGGTGGACTTTGAACTAGAATTCATGAATAATCATGCTTTTAAAACGCCCGTTGCCAAGCAACTCTATAATAACCGGAAGAAAAAGCACATTCGCCAACTCTTAAAACAAAAAACCCGACTTAATCCACATACCTTATATACCGTTGATGGTATTGGAAAGATGAAAAATAAAACGGGTAAAAAAGGAAAAAAAAGGCAACGACCAGATCTCAAAGAGAACAACCTCGGTCGAGGTGTGGAAACAATGTACCGAACCACCTACCGAACCCATGTAAACTTGAGTTCTATTGCGGATAATAAAGCGAATATCATGCTTAGTATCAATGCAATTGTTATTTCGATTACACTTTCCGTCTTGACGCCCGGGTTTGCCGAAAATCCTAAATTGATTTTTCCAACATTAGTTCTATTAGCCGTTTGTTTATTGGCTGTGATTTTTGCAACTCTATCAACGCGACCAAAAATTACCGAAGGGAAATTCACAAAAGAAGACATCAAAGCTAAGCGTTCCAATCTTCTCTTTTTTGGAAATTTTTACAATATGAAAATTGATGATTTCCACTGGGGTATGATGGAAATGATCAAAGATCCAGAATTCTTATATAGCTCTATGACTCGAGATTTATATTATCTGGGTGTCGTTCTTGCAAAAAAATACCGCTACCTGAGAATTTGTTATGGTATCTTTATGTACGGCTTAATCGTTGCCGTTCTTGCTTTTGCCGTAGCATTTATGCTTCCAGATGCAGCCAATTAATCTTCCCTTGATTTAGACTTATAATAAATAAGCCTACTTCTACTTATTTTCATTAGAAAAACTTAAACTTGTATCTAAAGAATAGTGTTTAACGTATAGTATCTATATGTCAAAACAAATATTGATTTGTTCAAAAACTCAGAATCATGATTTCAAAAAAAATGGAAACCGCTCTTAATAAGCAAATCGAACTCGAATCTTATGCTTCTTCCTTATATCTTGCAATGGCTTCCTGGTGTGATAGTCAAGGTCTCGAAGGAGGCGCTAAGTTTATGCACCGCCAATCACAAGAAGAACGAGATCACATGCTCCGTATCTTTAATTATATCAGCGAGGTAGATGGATACGCGCTCGTTCCGGCTATTAAAAAACCGCCTTCTACGTTTAAATCTGCGAAAGCACTTTTCCAACAAGTTTATGAGCATGAGCAAAAGGTAACTAAATCTATCAATGTATTGGTAGCTCTATGCTATAAAGAAAATGATTATTCCACTCTTAATTTTCTACAATGGTATGTAGAAGAACAAAGAGAAGAAGAAGCCTTAATGCGAGGAATAATGGATCGAATCAAAATTATTGGGGATGGTCCTCAAAAGCTTTATTATATTGATAAAGAAATTGAAAAGATAAACCAGGAAGAATTAGCAGCTTCAGCTGCTGAAGCTGACGGAGGCGCTTAAAGCTAAAACTCTTTTCGGTATAAATAAAAAGACACGCTCTAATTAAATTCTGAGCGTGTCTTTTTTATTTAACTAAAATAGTTCAAAATTATTTGCCTGATTTTTTCCGCTGATATAAAATACAACCATATAATTATATCGAAGGCTAAAATTGACTAATTAAAACTATACAAAATGAAAAACAACTTGAAATCTCTAGCAATGCTGATGCTCTTTGCAGTACTAATTAATTCTTGTGGAAAGGATGATGAAGATAATCCGAGCATTGATCCTCAGGAAGATCCGGTAACGACCTCGGTTATTTCTTCTATGGTTAACGATAATGAAATATTAGACTTTACATTTGACGAATGTGGCTTTGAAAATACACAAGCACAGCGTATGACTAATTCATTCGGAACCTTTAACGACCATAACACCAAATCTTTAACGACTAGAATTTATAATAGAAACGAAACAGGCGAAGTTTCCAGTGAATTAATGTTATCTGCTAAATTTGTCAGCCCAATGGACGAAGGACCAATTGACGAAATAGCAATCCAGCAAATCCTAGATACTGAAATCAACTCTACTTACAGCGAATTTTTCGGTTTAGAATTAGGGCTCCGATTTAATGATGCTTTCTATACAAATATCACAACAGATTACAGTGCAGATCTTTCCACGAGATTCTACACTTACAACCCTGGCTTCACGTATGAAATTACTGCATACGAAGTTGCTATTGATTCCGATTGTAATGAGGAAAAAATGCTAAAAGTAAATGGAAATTTCGAAGGTAAATTATATCACTATGCGCAGGGAGAACTTAATGACTCGATTACTATTGAGATCAATGAGTTAGAGTTATTGCTGATTATAGATTAAACGTAAGAGCTATTACTTTATAAATTCAAAATCCTATTTTTAGAAAAACGGTATTCGGCTTTAGGTGCTTGCCCGCCTGAAGGAGTCGGGCTGGTTCAAAAGACCGAACCACTAAAGCCGAATACCATTTTACTATACACTATTGTATAATGGTCGTATCAAAAAAACCATTGGTGAAATTGTACTCCGTTCCATCTGGGTCAAGACCAGAAAATGTAAACGTTCCTCTAATTCTATCATCTGTAAGTTCTTCCACATTGATAGCTCCTGTAGTTACTGGTACAGCGAAGGAGCTATTAGGGTCAGCAATATTTAAAACAGAATAATCCATAGAAATACCGCAGTCAGAACTGGAATCTACATAGTCTAAGGTGGACGTAAATTCAGAACAAGCAAAGGTAAGCGTAATTGTTCTTGTTTCAGCCGTCAAACTGGGAATACTTCCTGTAATGGTTAGTAATTTAGTTTCTTGGTCTCCAAGACCTTCCCAATTAACATCGATAATGTTAAAAACTCCGGTGGTCGATTCGGCTGTAAAATCTTCGCCATTTATTACGGCGGTTAAACAGTTTCCTTCTTTTTGTATTTCATCATCATCGCCACCGCATGAAGTACATAGAATTAAAGTCAGAAAAAATAATGTAATTAATCTCATGATTAAAATTGTTTAGGGCAAAAAAGACGAGATTTAATATTAATGGATGTTTTAGTTTTTTCCATAGCTTAAAATAACATCAATTGCACTTGGTTAAAAAATAGACTGTAATAATACGAACATTTTCTAAAATTAAATTCAAAACAGGGAGGCCTTCTCCATTTATGTGCCTCCATTCAAGTATTGAAAGTCTAAACAAATGGATTTCTCCGAATAATTTCGTATATTTAAAATACAAATTCCAACCGATTTCTTCATTCTCTGTTCAATAAATAAACATAACATGGAAAACGAGATACTCGATTTTTTCGGAGAGGAAGACTTCTATAAAGGCAAAATCATTGCTGTAAAGTATTTTTACTTTGAATCGCAGGCTCAGATTTATGCTGCTCGATTAAGAGAACATGGTATTCGCTCTTTTATTTCTAATACTAATACGATTACTGCTTTCCCATTAGGTAATGGAGGGATAGGGCTACATATTCGTGAAATAGATCGAAGAAAATCTGTTTCAATTATAAAAGAGTTAGATAAAAATAATATCCATGAGCCTCAAAACATTTCATTTCATGATGCAGACCATGAAGATATTAGCTACGAAAAAACACTGAAAGAAAGAAAAACGATAAAAGAGCCATTACTAATTTTGTTGTTGGTAATTCTAAGCCTTATTATCTTTAGGGCTTTTATTCGAGCTAAAGGCCTTTTCTTCTGGGCTGACCCTTTCTAAGTCTATTCTAAACCTCATTTTGGTTAGCCTTTTGTTAAAAATTGTTATTTTTTATTTTAAATTACTAACTTGTCTGTCCAAGACATGCTAACAACTTATTTGTATTTGCATGTTTTATGTTTTTCGCTTCAATACTATTTATTTACGAACACCCAAATTAAATTTACACAAACAACAAGTTAATTTGTACCTGTTGCAGTATTCAATGCTACGCGAGTAATTTTGGATAACATGGTACATTCGATTTCCTTTTTACCCCAAAAAAATCAGGTTATACAATTCGTTTAGATTTACCATCCTATGAAGGTGAGGCAATGCGAGTATAACCCCATTAGGTCATTGATACTAAAGTTCAAAAATGGCTTTTTTGAAACGTAGTAAATAAACATTTAAGCCGAATTATAACAACATACTCCCATGAAGATCCCTACGGATAACCTTTTCCAGCTTATTCATGCTATGTCAGCATCTGAAAAGCGGTATTTTAAACGTCATTATGCCTCTGAAAAGAGCAGCACTACAGATCTTTTTGACTTCATTAATGGCATGAAAGCTTATAATGAGGAAGACGTTAAAAATAACTTTAGCCAATCTAAAGTCTCAAAAAATCTAAAAGTTTACAAAGTACAGTTAACTGATCTAATTTTAAAAAGTCTCATTTCTTACCACAGTAAGAAAAGCATTCGCAGTAAAATCAGAATTGGCCTGGAAGAGATCGAGCTATTATTAGCTAAACAGTTGTACGGAATGGCGCAAAGTAGAATAAAGAAGGTAAAAGAAATCTGTCTAAAGTATGAGGAATTAGAATATATTTTCGCCGTACTTTTTTATGAAATAATGATTAACTCCTTTTTTAATGTTCAATTAAAAGTAAAGAACACCGAGTATCCGGTTCTGGAAGAATTCGAACAGTATGCAGCTAAAATCAAAAACACCTATAAGCTTAAGAAAATTAATTTTGCTTTAAACGATAAAAATAATAACAAGCTTATCGATAAGTTATCAGTAGAGGAAGAGCGTTTCTATACTGAAATTCTGGAGCACGAAAGATCAAAAATAAAGGAAGGTAAACTCACATTCAACGAGCAATACTATCTCAATAGTTCTTTTTCGTTAATCAACAAATTAGTAAATAATAATCCTGAAAAAGAATATGATTTTAAAAAGAAAAATGTGGATCTCTTTGAATCCAATAAACACTTTATAGAAAATCATTCGAGCTATTATTATGCAGCTTTATACAACTATTTGATTTGTTGCAAGCGAACAGGAAGATACGAAGCATTAGAAAATGGGCTCAAAAAAATAAAAGCTTTTGCGAAGACTTATCCATTTTTAGAACGAAACCTAATCTTTGTTTACTACCTCGAAATTAAATTTAATTATCAAAAGGGAGATTATAGTACACTGGTTAATGATTTCGAATTACCTCTTACAAAACATCTGAAAAAGCACAACCAAAGTGATGACAGTTTAGCTGCGCTTTGTTTTATTTACTTTACATTGGCTCATATTATTCTCAATAATCATCAGCAAGTTCAATTTTATTTGAGAAGGCTTCATGGTATGTCGAAGCAACTGGATCAGAGTTATGTTTTATTTTTTGATATCCTGGAATTGATTAGCCATTATGAAACCGGAGATATCGAAGTCATCCTAAATCTACTTACAACTTTTAAAAGAAAAATTAAAAAATTAAAAACAAAGGATATTTTTTATTCTGAAATGCTGTCTTTCTTTTCAAAACTTATTCGTCCGAACACGAATAGAGTTGAGCTTGTAGAGCACTTAAGAGCTAAGGTTTCTACAACACAAAAGGATAGTGTTTTAAACTTATTAAATGAATTTTTACTAGACGATTGGTTACGCGCAATTGAAAAAGAGTGTACCTTGTCAGAAATTTTAGGGAAAACTACGCATGCTTAAAAGTAAGCATTCAACTAATTTTTACAATAAATTATTTTTAATTCCGACATTTAGTTTTAGCTTTACCGAGCTGATTTATAAATGTTCTTCAATTTATTAAACCAAACATACTTATTTATGAGAACAATTATCAAGACCTCAGCGTTTATTGCATTCAGCTTAAATGATGACATAGACGTTGAAATTAAGGTTTAAGCAGTAATCTAATTACTACGAAACACAAAGAAACAAAAGCTGTCTTTCCACTCAAAGACAGCTTTTTTATTTTTTATACACTTCTTTTCTACGTAGTCAACCAACTCTTATAATAATCCTCATCTTCAATCCCTGCTGCATATTCCGTCATGATAAGTGGCTTGAACGTATCGACCATGACCGCGAGTTCATGTGTTTCTTTTGCGCCAATACTTTTTTCTACTGTTCCAGGATGCGGTCCGTGCGGTATCCCACCAGGATGTAAGGTTAGCATACCTCGCTCCACATGTTTTCTACTCATAAAATCTCCATCTACATAATATAAAACCTCATCACTATCAATATTACTATGGTTGTATGGTGCAGGAATAGCTAATGGATGATAATCAAAAAGTCTAGGCACGAAAGAACAGATAACAAAACCTCTTGTTGCAAAAGTTTGATGAACCGGTGGTGGTTGATGCACTCTTCCGGTAATCGGTTCGAAGTTGTGAATAGAAAAAGCATAAGGATAAACAAAGCCATCCCAACCCACTACATCAAAGGGATGATTTAAATAATGGTAAGGGTAAATGTTATCCTGTTTTTTTATAAAAAACTTAAAGTCTCCTTTTTCATCATGCGTCTCCAATGTTTCTGGCTTCCGAATATCTCGCTCACAAAATGGCGAATGCTCCATCAATTGTCCAAACTTATTTCGATATCGATTTGGCGTAACAATAGGACTAGTAGATTCAATAATTAATAAGCGGTTGTTTGAGCCATCAAATTCTAATTGGTAAATAGTACCTCTCGGGACAACCAAATAATCTCCATATTCAAACTTCAGATTACCATACATGGTCTTCAAGGTCCCTGTTCCTTCATGAATAAAAATCACCTCATCTGCATCCGCATTTTTAAAAAAGTAATCGGTCATACTTTCTGTCGGCGCGGATAATACAATCTTACAATCATTATTCACCAAAACCGGTTTCCTACTTTTTATATAATCTGCTTCCGGCTTAATCTGAAACCCTTGCAGGCTTCTATGTTTTAATTGCTTATCATGAATCGTTTTAGGCATCACAGATATTGGATCACCTACCTGTACAATTTGAGTAGGCATATTTGCATGATACAGCAAAGAATAATTATCACTAAAACCTTCGGTTGAAAATAATTGCTCATGGTATAGGCTTCCATCGGGCTTTCGAAATTGGGTATGCCGTTTTGCCGGAATTTTTCCTAGTTTATAGTAATGCATAATTAATATTTTAGATTATCGAAAACCTGGTTTAAGGTCTTGATTAAAAATGTTACGGTTTCATCATCCAAGCCATTCCACACTTTTTTTCTAAATGTCCTGGCTACTGGAAGTATTTCATTGATTTTATTTTTGCCGTTTTCTGTCAGGTAAATACAAAATCGGCGACGATCAAGGGTGTCGGGTAAACGGTCCAGCAATTTTTTGGTGCAAAGTTTATCAATGATGCGAGTGACTGTTGGAGCGTCTTTAAAGGTCCGACTGGCTAATTCATACTGGCTAAGCCCATCTTCTTTTTTTAGCTCGTATAAAATAGCCCATTGATCAATGGTGATTCCTGCGTCCATATTTTTTAAAACGGCTTTAAAGGATTGCCGCATTCGCTTGGAAGTACGCTCAATGATAAAACCAGGAATATCTTCTTTTCGGTCTTTTTGGCTAATTTGATGGCTTGCCATAATTTAGTTGTTTTACTAATTATTAGCAAGTTAAGTATATTTTTATTAAAAAAGCACCTGAGGTGCTTTTTTAATAAAACAAAATACGCTTTAGCAATTTATCGTTTAATTTATCCTTCGACTCGATGAGCCATCCGCTGAATAGCATCAACTATATTATCCAGGGCAGAAGGATAATCAACATATTTTATTTGTCGTTCGTCAAGTCCCCAAATACTAATGGTTACTACCTTTTTTTTATCGCCGTAAGCTACTGCCAATCGCAAGGGAATTGGTGTGGGCTTCGCTTTTTTCCGATTTTGACAATTGCTACTTTGACAATCATACATTCGATCATATTCAAAAAACTTTTGAGCAATAATATATTCTGCAAACTGCTCCAATTCTTCTCTGGGTATATCTTTCTTAGTAATGACCTGACCGCTACTCAAACTTTTGAATTCCTTAATCAACCGGCCATCACTTTTGATATGAATATAATCTTTTAATACTGGATCGACTCCACCATAATATCCTCCACCAATTAGCTCTATACTAATATAGATTGGCTCATCAACTGTTTTTTTCTTTCTTCTCCTTCGCTTCTTTTTCTTTTTCTTCTTATTGAAACTCAACCAACTTTTACCCTTCTTACGCTTGTTCTCTCTTTCTACAATGACATCAGGTAATTCATTAGCAGCTTTTTTAAATGGCGCATCCTTACTTTCTACACGAATAAAATGATATTGATAAGTTCCTTTGCTATTTGGTTGATTAAACTCTAAGACCATTTTATTTTTATTGATCATCGCAAATTCAAACTTCTCTATATGCTTAAAGCTGTAAAAAAGCTCACTTCCTTCCATACTCCACTTTCCACGTGTCAAACGACCATTCAAATATTCATCATAGGAATAGTCATATCTAAAATGCAAATAATAGTCATAGTAATCCTTCGCCTGGTGAATAATCGTATTAGACTCCAAATGAATAGCATAGGTGTAACGCCATTTTGTTTCAATAACTTCTCGTTCATCGACCGCAGGATATCGAGTACCCCAACTAGAAGAATCTACTTGAGCATATCCTATATTGCTCATTGCAATTAGAATAAAAGCAAGTAAAAGATATTGATTTTTCTTATTCATAAATGTCCTACTACCCAATATTAATACTAAAATGGATTTAAAATTTAAACCCAAATGTTAAAACTACTCTGTCATTATTTATAGAATTGCTAACTAACTGGTTGTTTGAGGGGTCTGCTAGTCTATAAGGTACGTAGCCTTCATCAGCGATTAAGCGTCTAAACGCAAGATCTACGTATATTCTCTCTTGTCTAAGCCCCAGACCAAGGCTAAAAGAGTTATTTACTACTTCATCATCTGCATAAGGTGTGCCATATATACCATATCCCGCTCTGAAACGAAACTTATTATAAGCATATTCTCCTCCAATCTTTATATTTATAGCGGAAGTAAAACTTTGAGTAATTTCATCATTCACTTCGTCCTGATAAGCAGCATCACCGGGATCAGAGCTATTCTCTGTCAAATTAACACTAGCACCGCCGTAGTTCAAATATTCTACCTCTGCAGTTAAAAAGCCTTTCTTATCAATTAAAACTCCAGCACTTCCAATATACCTCCAAGGCGTTTTCATTTTATATTCGAATACACCATCCGGAGATTCATCTGTGAAGGATTCAGCGCCTTGGCCAATATCAAAAATATAATTGAGTTCGGTTGAAAAATTATCTGTCAAGGTATATGATGTAGGAGAATGCACTGCACCGCCAACTCTTATCATTTGATTCAATCGATAAATGAGCCCAAGCTTAAAATTGACTCCAATACCAGAGGTGTTTAAATCTTCTCTAAATTCTGTTTTTACAAATGTGCCAATCTCATCATCAGGATCTTCTTCCAGATAAATTTTCTCTTCTGTAAAGTTTACAAAAGGTAATCCTACAGATGCCCCAACCATAAGACGTTCGTTATAATTTCCGGCAAAAGAGAAGCTTAGTTCATTAATGGCTCCAGTTGTTTTGACAAGTTGCTCTTTATAAACAGTCTGATCACGAACATCTTGAAAATCATTTATCCATTGATCACCGGGCTCTGTACTTCCGTCAAAGATAGCTCCAGTACTATAAGCCAGTCCAGCCTCAAATTGATCCAGACTCTCTACAGGAATCGGGCTTCCAAATTCGTCATATGCCAGCTCAACAAAACGGTCCGCATAAGAACCTTCTGTGTTTCCGCTATAGAAAAAAGTCCGATTAAAATTTGCAATCTGATTTAGACCAACAGCAATATTCGAAGTCTTCCATTTTGAACCTCGGCTTGATGGTTTTGAGCTAGAAACGTAACCGATATTGCTGAAGCTAAACTTATTTTTGGTTTCTTTATTTTCTCCTGTCCCTCCTCCTTCTAAGATAGATGTCGAGGTAGCGGTATGGATTGAAGGACTCACAACAAACTCTGAAGATCGATACATAGCTAGTCCCGCTGGATTTGTACTAACTACTGAGAAATCTGCACCTAAAGCTCCAAGACCACCTCCTACTCCAATCGTCCGGGCAGTACCACTTACATCAAAACTTGAATACCTTAATGCATCTGCAGGGGTTTGCCCATGCAGCATAAGAGTTGTAATTAAACAGATAAATATTAAACTGTACTTTTTCATATCTTTTATATTATTCCCTTTGAAAAGATTAAATCGCTACGTCCTATTATTGGATAGGAATCACAAATTAATTCAAAGGTTTTGCTTTTTAAAAATAATCGCATAAATATCCTACTCCAACATACATGTTTTGTTGAAAAATGTTCAGCTATTTACAAAATAGCCGCAAAGGATATCTGAGAAAAATTGAAAGATTTTAGAAAAGACTTCTAATTAGGTATTTAAAAAAAGTGGGTGAATTCATACAATCCACCCACTTTCCTTAAACTTATTTGAAGTTTATATTAAACTATCTTGGTCCTCTTTTAGAGCTACCTCCAGATCTTGATCGAGAGGAAGAAGATGAACTTTTACTTCTTGAACTAGAAGATCTAGTAGAGCTACCTCTGTTGCTGCTTCTGCTTGAACCTCCCCAGCTGCTGCTACGATTGTTGCTTCTAGAGCTACTTCGTGTAGAAGACCCTCTTCTTGAAGAAGATGAGCTACCTCTTGTTCGGCTATTATTACTTCTAGAAGATTTTGTTCGACTACGATTATTGCTACCTCTTGTTCTTGTTGTTGAAGAACTACTTCTTTTTGTAGAACTACCTCTTTTCGTACCATTATAGATACTTCTATTTGGCTTCGTAGTTGTTTTTGTAGAACGATCTCTTGTGGTAGAAGTTCTTGGATTTGCTTTTTTAGACTTTCCAGCCTCATATACATCATATCGAGAAGTAGATCTTCTTGATACATCTTTACCATTTGCTGTAGATCCTGTTCCTCTGGTCGTAGCCGCATTTCGCGATACATCTCTTGGAGAGGTTCTAGCGGAGGTACGAGGAGAAGTGCTAGGAGCAGTTCCTGTGCCACCTCTTCTTGATCCGTAGTAAACATCTTGGTCAGAAGCTCCTGTGCTTGTAGACGTAAATCCAAATGGATTTCTCCAGGATGGTCCACAATATCCATTGGCGCCATAAGAGTTGCCTCCGAATCCACCATAGCCATAGTTATTATTCCAGCCATTTCCATAGCTGTTGTATACGTTGTAATTATTGAATCCTCCGAAAGCACCGTAAGACGGGTAACCATATCCGAAAGGCTGGTAACCAAATCCTCGATTATTCCATCGGTTCCAACGGTTATATCTTCTCCAACTTCTATAATTATAGTTGGAAGAATAAATATAAACGTTTACACCTGGTTGATAAAATGGATCGTAGTATCCTCGATCAACATAAACTGGATCGAAGTAGCTAAACCCATAATAAGGTCTGTGGAAACGACGAATCCGTGAAGTGTAATAATAATCATAACGATCATCATCATAACGATCCGTATCCTCATAGTCATACTCCTCATCGTCATAGCTATAATCATCATTAGAATCATAATCCGAATCAGAAGCGTAATATTCGCTATCTGTATCGGGATTGTAGTACAAATCGTCAAATTGAGCAAAAGACATCGTCGAAAGGCTCAATGTAAAAATGGCAATTAGTACTGTTGAAATTTTATACTTTTTCATAAAAAGAACTTTAAAATGTAATTATGTGACTCTCTTACAAGTTACGTTTGTAATTTATCACTTTTATGGGAATCTTTTAGTTAAAACTCTATTAAAAAATGCCCAATAATGAGATATAATGTGTTAAAATCGCTTTTGATTTCAATATTTGGACGAAGCAGCATTAAAGCCGTCACCATCTAAACTTTTAATCATATGTTAAAAATTAGATATGCTGCTCTATTTACCTCAAAATAATGCAATGAATACGCTACTTAAAAGCTCAAATTGACTTGTTGGATAAAATTTCGTATTTTTAATAAAAAGCCATCATAAAAATTGTTTTTAAAAAAATACTTAAAATTTTTTACCATGAAAACCCACAAGAGAGAAATATTAATCTATTACAACCCCGGCTCCAGCTCAGATCGTAAAACTGTAGCACATGCACAAAGTGTGGTTTCTCATGTCAAAACTTATGCTTTTGGGCAAACGCCTTCCACTACTACCAGTTGGCAGACTATTCTTAATGCTTTAGAAATGCATCCTAAAGAGATTTTAAATAAAGCCAACCCTTATTATCAAAAACATATCCGCGGAAAAGAATTTGATGAAGAGAGTTGGGTTAATATTTTAAAATATAATTCCAATCTCATTAAAGCACCAATTGCTATCCGAGGACATCGAGCCATCCTTTGTAATAATCCTACTGATATATATAAGCTTTAAACAAAAATGGTTAAAGAGAGGTAAGTTTTAAAAGCCTTGGCCCTCCTTAGCTCCCGTTGACTAGATTATAATTTTAGCTTAAAATACTCTTCCC
>CAYXQH010000022.1:0-20462 GCA_964467425.1 uncultured Saprospiraceae bacterium | reverse complement strand
GTGGTGTGCTGATTATTTCAGGTTCCGAATTAGCTTATGATCTAGCTAAATCTGGCAATGGAAAATCGTTTTATCGCGATTATTTAAAAGCGGACTTTGTTAGCGATAATGCCAAATCAAATACTGTTTCCAGTTTTACATTTAATCATTTTGGAAAATGGGATGCCTATTTAAAAAATGAAACCTATGGTTCCTATCCCCTACGTTCTCCAGATATCATTCGCCCCGTTAAAGGTAGTCGATCCGTTTTAAAATATAAAAATGGAAAAACGGCCGCAGTTGCTTATCGTGGAGATTTTGCAGTAATCACTTTCGGCTTCCCTTTAGAAACGATCGGTAATGCACATCTAAGAGATGAGTTGTTTCGAAAATCTATCGGCTTTATTGATCCGGAAAGAGCATTGGAAAATGGTATTGCGATGATTCCTGAATTATTTTCGAATAAACTTTCTATCAATTTAAAAAATGCCACAGAGGGAAATGCCACATTCAACCTTTACGATGCTTTAGGCAAAGCCATGATTAGAAAATCATGGAGTCATAGAGGAAGCGGGATTAAAACATTTTATCTCGATGACATCCCTGATGGCGAATATACCTACGAATTTGAAATCAATGGTCAACAGCAAAAAGGAACCACCATGAAGAATGAAGAATGAAGAATGAAGAATGAGGAATGTGGAATGTGGAATGTGGAATGTGGAATGTGGAATAATTATTTTGCCTTTTGACCTATGCATAAAGAATCTGTGTTTTTACAGAATTGGAATTTTAAGAAAAGCCGCTCCAAAAAGTTGAAGCGGCTTTCTTTATAAAAACATATTTAGTATGAAGGTCGAATTACTATTTGACAAGAATCATCGTTTTTGCATAATCGGTTTCTGTTTCCAGAATCAACAAGTAAGCTCCTTTTGCATAAGCAGTTACATTGATCGTAGAAACAGCATTATTAATTTGCCATTTTTTAACAGCGGTCCCGTTCATCCCAATGAGTTGTGCTTGCACATCACGTCCTAAAAGCTCCGCTGGTAGCTCAATAGAAAGTTGCTCGGAAGTTGGATTAGGCATGACTCGTGCTTTCACTTCGTTTAAATCTTGAACAGAAGTCGGAGGTAATAATACTCCATCAATTACATGTACTACACCGTTCAAGGTTCTAATATCAGTAACCGCTACACCCGCATCATTTATAAAAACACCACTTCCATCAATGGTTACTGTAATATCATCAGTATTCAAAGTTGCAGCTGTCTGACCATCCGTCAAAGTAGAAGACAATACTTCTGCACCTAAAACATGGTAGAGTAAAATGTTAGCCAAATCACCAGTAGGATCCATCAAAAGATCATCAAGTGTTCCCGCAGGCAATTCTGCAAACGCCGCATCCGTCGGAGCGAATAAAGTAAATGGACCATCTCCGCTTAAATCATCATCTAGTTCTGCTGCAATCACGGCTGCCTCTAATATCGTATGATCTGCACTGTTTACAACAATATCTACTACGGTAGCCGCTGGTAAAATCACAGCGTCAACCACATGCACTACCCCATTCAAAGTTTGAATATCTGCCACTGTAACTTGTGCTCCATTTATAAAAACGCCATCTGTATTGATTTCTACTTCAATTCCTTGTCCTAATAAAGTCGTAGCAGTTTGACCATCGCTCAAAGAAGAGGATAACACTTCTCCACCAATAACATGGTGTAATAAAATTTTTGCTAAGTCACCTGTAGGATCCATTAATAAATCATCAACTGTACCCGCTGGTAATGCTGCAAAAGCGGCATCTGTTGGAGCGAATAAAGTAAATGGACCATCTCCGCTCAAATCATCATCTAGCTCTGCTGCAATCACGGCTGCCTCCAGCGTAGTGTGATCTGCACTGTTTACTACAATATCAACTACTGTAGCTGCTGGTAAAATTACTGCATCAACCACATGCACTACTCCATTCAAGGTTTGAATATCTGCAACGGTTACTTGAGCGCCATTTATAAAAACGCCACCTGTATTGATTTCTACTTCGATTCCTTGTCCTAATAAAGTCGTAGCAGTTTGACCATCGCTCAAAGAAGAGGATAACACTTCTCCACCAATAACATGGTGTAATAAAATTTTTGCTAAGTCACCTGTAGGATCCATTAATAAATCATCAACTGTACCCGCTGGTAATGCTGCAAAAGCGGCATCTGTTGGAGCGAATAAAGTAAATGGACCATCTCCGCTCAAATCATCATCTAGTTCTGCTGCAATCACGGCTGCCTCTAATGTCGTATGATCTGCACTGTTTACTACAATATCTACTACTGTAGTCGCTGGCAAAATTACTGCATCAACAACATGCACTACTCCATTCGTCGCATCTATATCAGCCATGGTAACCTGAGCTCCATTTATAAAAACACCACTTCCGTTTATGGTTACTTCAATATTTTGTCCTAATAAAGTCGTTGCAGTTTGACCATCGCTCAGTGAAGAGGATAATACTTCTGCATTTAAAACATGATGTAAAAGGATTTTTGCTAAATCACCGGTAGGATCCATCAATAAAGCATCAACTGTTCCTGCTGGTAATGCTGCAAAAGCAGCATCTGTCGGAGCAAATACTGTAAATGGGCCTGCTCCACTCAAGTCATCATCCAGCTCTGCTGCAATTACCGCTGCTTCCAGTGTAGTATGATCTGGGCTGTTCACAATAATATCGACAACTGTTTGTGCTTGGGCAATACCAGCCAGGCACACTATGAGCATAGTGTAAATAAATTTCATAATTAAAATGTTTTTTTAGAAAAAGGTTAAATAAAAATAGTTTTAGTTTTGGGGCATTAACAGGACTGTGCAATTTGTTCCATTGCAAACACCTCAGCATATTTCAACGTTAAAAAGTGAAAATAAAGGCGAAGAATTTTACCTTAAAGGTTACTTCCCAATTGTTTTAGCTAGCCCTATAGATAAATAATATCTATTAATTTTTGTGTTGTATTGATCTTGTAAAAATATAGGATTCAAGCCTTTTGTCCAGTCTGCGCTTACACTGAATTGTAGACCCGTTGTTATTTTATAATCTAAACCCAAACCTACTTTCGCATCAACAAACCATTTATTTAAATCTGGATTTTGAAAAACAGAAGATCCAGTATCTGAAAAATGAATGGCATCATGATTCGTATTGATCCCATCAATTGCATTCGTAATTTCAACTAAGTAATTTACGCCTAAACCAACATTAATAGATGGGATTATTCGCTTGTGTTTTCCGAGCGGATAATATTTCAATCCAATTGGAAGATTCAGATTTCTAATTGTATGAGCAGAATTAAAATCCACTAATAAATCTACTTGATCCTCATTTAAGTCCGCGTCTCGATCAAATCTAAAACTTGCTGCTGAAAGGCCATAAGGTGTAGCAAGGCTTAAACTATAATCGTTAGCACTCTCAGTATTTTCTGCATTTTTATCATACTGCAAATTCGAATTATGACCAGAAGCAGTAGTAATTTGCTCATATTGTAGTCCTGCAGAAATACTTAAATAATTATTTAAAGCGAGCTCTGTTTCTACTCCTGCAAACCATCCTAAATCGTCAGAATAATTAAAATCAAAAGGACTTAAATCATCTTTGTATTGGTTGCTAATGTTGTGTTGCCAATAAACGAACCCGCTTTTAAAATTTATTTTTGGCAAATTTGATTTTGGTTTTTTGGGATCAATTTGAACATTGAGTTCCCAATTGTTTAATTTTTCATTTGGAGTAAAAACTAAAACAGGCAACATAGGAGCAGACATTTTAAAATTACGCTCTTTCTCCTGATTAACGACTACCTGCTTTGAGTCAGGCTTTATACTTTTTTCAATAAACAATTCTTTATTCTTTGGTTTTGGGGGCGTACTATTTTTAATAGCTACTTTATCTTTTGACGATTTATTTAGTATTTGTACTTTCTCTTTTTTAATCTGATTCTTTTTTGAAACGGGCCCTTCGACTAAACTTAAGGTACTTTCTAGTGTCGGACGTTTGTTTACAAAGGGTTTTATAGTTTCCTGATTATTATTAGTAGTTGTTATTGCGTATTCAGAACGTGAATTGGTAGAATCCAGACTTGATCTATAAATAGGATCACCTTCAACTTCTTTAGCATTTGATTTAAAAATAAAAACACTCGTTACGACCAAACCTAATAATCCAATCAGAAAGAACAAAAACCATTTTCTCTTTTTCTTCTTTTTAGGGACATGCGGAAGGATATTACCCCAAAGCTCTTCGTCAGGGGTATTCCATTCAGCGACAGGCATTTCACCTTCGTTGAACCGATTTTTCCATATGTCATTTAATTTATCCATGTTCCTGATTATAAAAAACTCTATTTGCGGTAATTTTTTTTTGCAAAAGGTTTCTGGCTTTCATTAATTGTGACTTTGATGTACTGATAGAAATTTTTAAAGATTCTGCTATTTCTTTATGCGAAAACCCATCAATTACATACATATTAAAAACAGTACGATATCCAAAAGGCAAGCTCTTCACTAGATTCAACATCTCTTCTAAAGAAAGATTTGATAAAGCGTCTACATCTTCTGATTCTATCTGCTCAGCCATTGTAACATTTACTGCATATAGAGTATTCTTTCGAATATCAGCTAAGCAAACATTTATGGCCACTCTTCTTGCCCAGGATTCAAGTACACCTTTTGATTCATCGAATTGCCCAAGATTTTTAAAAACATTGATAAAAGTATCTTGTAAATAATCCTGAGCAGTAGATCGATCTTTTGCATAACGGAGGCAAACTACAAACAAGCTATTTTTATAAAGATCATATAAATCTTTATATGCCTTCTGTTCTCCAGAAAGTGCTCGTTTTATTAATTTGATATCTTGACCTCGTTTATTCAATTTTGGTTATACTGTTTGCTATTAATATGCGGTTACTTTAGAATTGGTTGCCTGAGTCAAAAAATATTTTCACTTTTTTATTCAGATCTATTACTTCATAACCACAAAAGTCAACAATTGTTGAAAAAACAAGATGTAGCCGGATAATAAAAACTATTCAATCTTTTTTACGCTAAAATCTCAAAGGGTCAAATTCTTGTTTTGGTTCACATTCATAAATTATAGCCCTGATACCTGACTACCTGATTACCTAGATTGAATAGAAATTACTCTTTGATTTCCCAGACCCAATTTCCCTCAGAGTCGAAGTAACCGATCTTGTCACCTTGCTCGACTCGAAAGACGCCATCTCCTGCATAACTGATATATTCATAATTTGGTTGAACAATCAATTCGCCATTTAGATTGCTAAGTCCTGAGAATTGTTGAATGCGGACACGAGCGTATCCGTCTTTGAAGTTTTCGATTTTATCATACTTAGGTGGAATCAACTCAATCCCTTTTTGATTGATAATTCCCCATTGATTATTGGTTGTTGATTGTACCACTGCAACCCCATGCTGAAAAGCACCGGCTTTTTGATACATACCACTATGGACATTATTACTTTGCGACGTGATATAATAAAAATTGTAAGAACTATCTCGAACTAAGCCACGGCCATCACTAAATTTATACAATCGATTAAGGCTAGGTTCTATAATATAATTTCCATTTAAATCAATTAATCCGCCTCGACGATAACCTTTATAGACTACTGCTTTCCCATCTTCAAAGTCGAGACATTTTGAAAACTCTAAATGCACCACTTCTTCTCCTTGCATATCAATATAGCCACATAAGCCTTGCCGTTGAACCGAAGCACGTTCTTCTTTAAAATCTGAAACTTTAGAATATTTGGCAGGAATAACTAGATCACCTTTTGTATTGATAAAGCCATATTTGCCTTTATGTTTAATAGCTGCAAAGCCTTCATTAAAAGGCCTGATCTTTTTATAGTTATGACGCGTAATCAATTTTCCAGATCGATTGATGACTCCATACCGAATTCTGGATTGTCCAAAACGTACTATAGCTAAATTGTTTTCATCAAACTCTTCGATATAGGTATAACGAGGACGTAAAACATAATGCCCGCTTTGATCGATCAATCCATACTTACCATTCACAACAACTCTGGCAAGTCCTTTTTGAAAATCAAATGCTTTTGAAAACTTCGGGTCAATGACTACTTCATTTTTTTCATTAATATAACAAACCCCTTTAGAGGTATAAGCCCATGCTAATCCCTCTTTGAAATTTCCGAGTCGTGTATATTGAAAATCGATTAATATCTCTCCCTGTCTACCAATGACGCCCCATTTGTTACCTAATTTAGCGACAGCCACATCATTATAAAAATTCTTTACTCGCTGAAATCGGCAAGGGATGACTTCTATTCCATTTTCGTTGACAAATCCCCAGGAGCCATTTCGTTTGACCGCCAATCGTCCGGCATTAAAAGCACCAATTTTATCATACTTTAAATTTACGGTAACCTGACCAAGCGTATCAATCAATCCATATTTCTGTCGATTATTAAAGACTCGAAGAATCTGATTATTTGTATTTTCTAAAAAGTGTACGCCATCATAAATGGTAGGCAAAAGGCTTTTATCTGTTCTGTCCACGGCTCCCCATTTACCTTGATTTTGGACAATTCCAACATCATTAATAAAATCTCTGGCAAAAGAAAACTGTGGTTGGACGATGATCGTTCCAATGGTATCTAAATAACCCCAGACGCATTGCTCACAGGTCAACTCTGCTTCATTTTGAAATTCCTGATCATAGAGCGTATAATCCATCATTATATTAGGCGCCATTAAACCTCCTAAATATTGGGTTAAAAGATTTAATCCGTATTGGCCACTTTTTAAACTTGCCGACAATTTACCTTTTATACTCATTCGGGCAATGCCTTCTTTAAAGTCTCCGATATAAGCATAATCTTTTTTGACCATCTTGCCAACCGTTTCGCGACTCATCAAGCCATGTTTCCCATTTGTAAAAACGACCCGAGCAACATTATAGCCTTTATCATAATCATCTAACCGAATGTCAAGGAGGTTTAAATCAGAAACTAAAAGTCCTACTTCATTATTTACAACACCAAAGACTTTTTCATAACGATAAGTCGTTCGCTCATAAATCCCTCTCGACATTTTTTCCAAACCAACAATAGTAAAACCAAAATCCCTTTGCACACTAATGGAATGAAAAGAAGGCTTAATTTTTATTGTCCCATCGTCCAGTTTTCTTAGTCCCCATTTGTCTTCCTGAGAAGAATAAAACCACTCAAAATTTCCAAGCGTATAATCGCTTGAACGACCTCTTGTTATTGGACGAAGGATTCGAGTTCCTTTTTTCTTACCAATTCGAATAGTATAGTGTTTTTTAAATTTACTTTCATCCTGATTGAGCCCTTCATCATCAAAGTAAAAAATGGTAAGCGATTGGCCTTTAAAAGCTTTTGCCTGATTATCAGCTAATTCGATTCGATCATACTCAACAGGCACCACCTCAACACCTTTATAATTTAAAACGCCCATTTTATCTTCAATTCTGACGAGGCAGTTTTTATTTTTTAAAGGAGCCAAAAAATCGTATTCGAAAGGAATAACTAATGCACCGCCTGCCTCAACAACGCCCCATTTGTCTTGGAGTTTTACACGAAACTGCTTATCAGCAAAAGCTTGTATTTCATCATAACTTACTGCAAGAACTTCCACTCCATTTACATCTAACAAACCTAACTGCCTATTCTTTTTGCATAAAAGATATTCGTCAGAAAAAGGATAGAAAGCATCATACTTTGATGAACTGATAATCAATTCTCCAGCTATAGAATAGAGGTCTTTATCTTTTGCTTTTTCTAAAACCAAAAACTGGTCGGTCAATCTTTGAAAGCGTTCATATTGCTGAGGGATAACTTTATTTCCTGTTCTATTTACAGCACCCCATTTCTTTTCATTTTTATAGAAAAAGAGTTGGTCACTATAAGCTTGTATTTCATCAGCAATTGGCTCTAAAATAATTTTACCATCCAATAGCATCAAACCAACCAGGTTTTCATTTTGCGTTTGAAAATAGCCATTCTCCATCAAACGAATACCATCAAATTGAGGCATACATAGATTATTACCTTCATGATCAACAATCCCCCATTTGCCTAATCTCATATAAGCTAAAAAACCACCTTTCCAAACTCGTATCCGTTCATAGCCTTTGCTCAATATTTCTTTCCCTTGCAAATTGATTACCTTCCAATCATCATTTTCCATGACCGCAATCAATGTTGAATCTAAGACCTTCAGATCATCATAAGCCGGCAGAATTAATTCCTCGCCTGCACGATTAAGCATTCCTACATTTCCATCACGTTGCATGACAGCATATCCGAATTGCTTGAATTCTCCAATAGCATCATAAATTGGATCAATAATAATTTTGCCTTCGGTATTAATAAGGCCCCACTTTTTATTCACTTTTATCGGAAAACTCTCCTGAGCAGAAATACTCAAGGTCATTAAAATAAGAAAGGAAGTAAAAAACGTTTTTCGCATATAATCGGTAAAAGCACTAAAGCATTAATAATAATTGCATAAAAAGGTCATCCTAAAACCACAATGGTTTTAACGACAGGACGCAAATGTAAATTATATTTGGAGGTATTTAATCAGTAATGTTGCAAAAAATTCAGCTTTATACATTAAATAATGCTCAATTGATTAAAAAGTAACAATTCTATTGTAAATTTAACTATAGAAAACATTTCATTCTGAGCCCTTCAAAAAACTGAATTCAAGTAGAAAGCCTTAATATACCTTATTTTAGTATATCTAATTTACAAATACATTTTTAGCTAAACAAATTTATAATGTCTGGAAATCTTAAATATAACTACGAAGAATTCTCTTCTTATCTATTGCTTTATGCTTCCATGGCAGATATGGAGCTTACGCAAAGTGAAATTGATCTAATAAAAACAAAAATCTCAGAAGAACAATATCAAGAAATCAAAGCAGACTTTGATCAAGCCAATGATTTCGAGCGATTACAAACCATAGAAAAGTATAGAGGCGTTTATTTTCCTACTGCAGCAAGGGCGCAAGAATTATTATCTAAAATCGTGAAATTATTCCATGTAGATGGCAATTTTTCTCATTTAGAACAAAATTGCCTTAGACTGCTAAATAAACTGATTTAACTGGCAGGGAAACCATTGTGCTCCTATAACGGTTTGGAAAACTACTTTAACTTTATATTTAACAATTTCCACGGAACATCCTTCGTTTTATTACGGAAAACCACAAAACTTTATAAATGAAAAGGATTTTCTTATTTATTGTCACCTTCATTTTCCTTGGAACTTTCTCAACTCAAGCATCAAATACTGAAATCGACTCTACTTTTGAAGAGATTCGGACCTATGAAGATACGTTGGGTTATCTTTCCTATTTGATCGTGAATGATTCTTTGGAAGAAAGTAGATTTAGAGCAGTCAATAAGTTTATTCCAACGTTGGTAAAAGCATTGAAAGTCGAAAACTCTTTCGAATATTCTTTTGATCGCATAAAATCCATTTCCATTCAATATCCAGCAGACAGCACCTTTCGGATTTTCACCTGGCAATTATATGTTGACAAAGACGATTATCGATACTATGGTGCTATTCAATTGAATTCAAAAGAGCTTAAATTAATTCCCTTAATTGACCGTTCTGCTGATGTATTGGACATTGAACATCAGGTATTATCTCCTCGTGAATGGTATGGCGCACTTTATTATAACATCAAAGAATTTGATACTTCTGAAGGGAAAAAATATTTGCTTTTTGGTAAGGATGGCTATAGCTTTTTTACCAAAAGAAAAGTCATTGACGTCCTAACTCTTAAAGATGGAAAAGCAAGTTTTGGTGCTCCTGTATTTGTTTCTGATGATCCTCAAAATACATTTCTTCCTAAATCAAGACTTGCCTTTACTTATAGTGCTGAAGCCAGTATAAGAGTAAATTTTGATGGTCATTTAGACCTCATCATTTTTGACCATCTCATTAGTGCAACAGCTGCTGATCCTAGCAAAGGTCCTGTCAAATTACCTGATGGAAGTTATGAAGGGTACAAATTGCAAGATGGCCGTTGGAATTATGTTGCCAAAATTTTCGATCACGTCTATGAAAATGAGGAACAAATCCGTACTGAACCCATCCTCGATAGTTCCAAACCTCGAAAAAAACGCAAAAATATCTTTGGGAATAAGTAGGGTCATTTGCCAAAGGCAAATGAAATGATAGTTCCGATTAAAATCGAAAAATGATAAATTCAGCTGTGCTGAATAAAGATAGATTTGACTTCGTCAAAAAATATATCTGGTAATCATGCGCTTTATATTTTCCATTTATTTTACCGAAAGCAACATTATTCAGCGAAGCTGAATCTATCACTTTCGCCTATGGCGAACCATCATTTTGCCATAGGCGAACTATCATTTTCATTTGCTTTCAGCAAATGAACCATCATTTTCGAGCGAAGCGAGAACCATCATTCCCCAAAAAAATCAATACGAATAAATTTCTATTTGATTGTTCCTTCTCCTACCTTAGCTTCATGTCTTACCAATCACATTCTATTAAAGTAGAGCGAACAGCACATTATTATACGCTTGGTACACCAGGCCTAAAAATTAAGCATCTCTGGATTGTTTGTCATGGTTACGGTCAACTAGCCAGCAGGATTATCCAAAAATTTTCTAATCTCGATGATGGCGAAACGCTCATCATTGCTCCGGAGGGTCTTTCCAGGTTTTATTGGCAAGGAGTAACCGGAGCCGTAGCAGCTTCCTGGATGACCAAAATGGATCGTTTAGAAGAGATTGAAGACTATACTCAATTTATCAAAAACCTATACACTAAATATACATCACAGCTTTCCGAAGATGTAAAAATCACTTTGCTAGGCTTCTCACAAGGATGCGCAACGCAATGCCGTTGGATAATGAAAGTTTTTCCAAAATTTGATCATTTGGTTTTATGGGCTGGCAGGCTGCCAGAGGATCTGGATTATCGGCCTTATACCGCTTATTTTGAAGACAAAAAAATATTCTGGATTTATGGGCTTCAGGACGAGTTTTTAAAACCTGAATTTATAAGCTGGCAAAATAATTTCGCAAAAGAACAGAGCCTTAAGTACGAAGTAATCACGTTTGAAGGAAAACATGTGATTGATCGGAAGGTATTGGAGGAGGTCAGCCGGAGGCTGAAGTGATGGTCACGACTTCGTCGTGAAATGATGGTCATGCGCCTACGGCGACATGAAATGATGGTTCCGATTGAAAATCGGAAAATGATGGTCAACCTGCGGTCGAAATGATTCGCCTTCGGCGAAAGGTAGGTTGGAAAAGACATAAAATAGTATAAAGAACTTTTAAAAAAATAGTGTTTGCAGTAATCCAGAGATTCCTTGCAAACACTATTTTTTTTGCCGAAGGCAAATATTATTCAGCGAAGCTGAATCTATCATTTTCATTTGCCAAAGGCGAATGAACTATCACTTCCCGATTTTCAATCGGGACCATCACTTTCCGACGAAGTCGGAACTAATGTATTCTATCTCCGCGCAAAGTAAGATTCTCCATAATCTCAGCTTCGTGATCCAGGTATTCCTGCCAACGTGCTTTGACCTTTTCTTCGCCGCCGTAGTGTATTGCTAAATCAAGAAATAGCCGATAATGGCCGGCTTCAGAAACCATAAACTTATGATAGAACTCTTTGAGATCATCATCATTTATATGAAGGGAGAGTAATCTAAATCGTTCGCAGCTACGGGCTTCGATCATCGCATTCACCAATAATCGTTCAACAAATTGATCATCTCGGTTACCACCTTTTTTTTGAAATTTGAGCAATTGATTCACATATTCATCCTTGCGCTGACGGCCTAAGCTAAGTGATCGATTATCCATCTCCTGCAAGACTAATCTAAAATGCCCCCACTCTTCCGTTACGATAGGTGCTAATTCGCGAACCATTTTTTCTTTTTCAGGATTTTGCTGAATAAGGGAAATACAGGACGTTGCAGCTTTTTGCTCACAATAAGCATGATCCGTTAAAATTTCTCCTAAATCTTTTTCGGCAAGGTTGACCCAACGCGGGTCAGAAGGTAATTTCAGTCCAAGCATGTTTTTCTTTTTAAATTCTTTTGCAAAGATACAAGAGAATAATACAAACTCTAAACTATTTCTTATCTAAACATTTGAACTGATCTAAGAAAAAATCTAACTCATACACTTCATAATCTTCATAACCAGAACTCCAGATAATTCGACATTTATCCACTTCGCTTTTCTTTAATTTCTTTTCATCTCCAGAGCTAATTAAATATTGAGCCCGATAGGTAACAGAGCTTTCCAATGGATTTTCCGTTCCCATATTCGTTTTCGTATTCACAAGTTTTACATTTTCTCCGTCCAATAATTTAATATTGATTTGACTTCCTTTCTCAATGATTCCATATTCACGTTGAGCGCTACTGGATGCGATAGTAATATTTAGGGTTAAGAATTTCAATCCTCCAGATAGAGAGGATAGGTAACCATAGCAGGTTATGTATTCCCGATCTTTAAAAATGGATCGTAACTCTTCATTGGTATAGGTGAAAAATAGTTGCTTTTTAACATCTTTCCTTTTCTTTCCACTAAACTCATCGATCCCATCAAAGGTAAGTTGGCATTTAGGTCTTGGAGGGTTAAGGACAACATCCTTTGAAGCTTCGTACTTTGCAAAACTTTTTGATTTTTCTGCGTATTCAATGCTAGGACCAGAATCATTACCTGATGCAACTAGTGCTTCTTCTGAAGTAACAGATTCAACTTCTTTAATTTTTTCTCCTGGAAATATTCCTACAGGTTCTTCTGCTATGATTTCTCTGGATTTTTTTACTTCAGGAGTGTCAATATATTTTTTTAAAGCCTTGGTACGATCTTTCGAATTCATCGTCAATAACTTTGCAGTCCCTTTGGCTCTTTTTGAAGCTGCTTTTCTTCTTGCTTTCGCTTTCTTTTCTAATTTTTTAGCTTCCTTGATATCATTTTTGATGTCTTGAATTTCATCATCAAAATAATCTTCACTTGCTAAAGCCTCTTTCAAATCATCTTCTAATAAGAGCCTTCTATATTTAACATCCTCTTCTTCTCTAATAGCTTTCGATTCCTCTACCGATGCTTCTTCAGCAAGCCTGATCGCTATATCTAAATCACTTTGTTCCGGATATTCAACAATAGAATCAATAGTACCTTTTGGTGTCAGACTATCCAGATCAGCATCCTCCGCGTAACGCCAGGAACCATCATCAAAAACAACTATTTTTTGTCCGGTTTCATTAGTGGTAATTTTTTGAGCATTTCCAATTTGGAAAACAAAAATACCTAATATTAAAAGTGGGGAGTAATTGCGAAATTTCATATTCGATTCCAGTTTTGGATTTAAATCCTGTGATTGTAAGTTTTTGTGTTAAAATTATTCTACATTGATTCGTGTTGAACAAAATTATAATTTAAAAATCCGTTTATCAATCGGTATAATAATGCTATTTTTATGCAGTAAATTACACGAAACAAGTTGCTTATCTATTTTTTAACATTACTTTTTACTTATACTTGTTAAAAAAGATACGAACAACTCATGCAAAAATACGCAAAAGACCATTAATTATTAGTTAAAAGTCCTAAACAATGAAGAATTCTAGAATACTTCTGCTGTTTGTTATTCTGTTTTTAAGTGCTTGTACTATGCCTAATGAAAATCCAGGAAAGTCCTCCTCTAATTTTGTACCTGAACCGATTAATGTCGATTATCCAGTTACCTCAAAAGACACCACTATTCAGGATAATTATCATGGAAAGGAGATCAAAGACCCTTATCGTTGGTTAGAAGATGATCATTCAGAAGAAACATCTAGTTGGGTAAAAGCTCAGAATCATACTACATTTAATTATATCGATCAAATTCCATACAGAGATGCTATAGAAGAGCGTCTTCAAAAAATATGGAATTACGAGCGTTTTTCAAGCCCCTTTAAAGAAGGTGGAAAATATTATTATTTTAAAAATAATGGCCTGCAAAACCAAAGTGTTTTATATGTTCAGGATGGTTTGGAAGATGACGCCACCATTGCTCTTGATCCGAATAAATTTTCCGAAGATGGTACTACCTCACTCGGCGGTTTTTCATTCTCTAAAAGCGGTGAATATTTAGCTTATGAAATTTCAGAAGGAGGGTCTGACTGGAGAACAGTTTTAGTGAAAGATTTAAAAAACAATCAACTACTCGATGACAAAATAGAATGGTGTAAATTTTCAAGTATTGCCTGGCAAAAAAATGGTTTTTTCTATAGCCGCTATCCGGAGCCTTCCGAAGAAGATGCATTAAGTGGAAGAAATCAATTTCATCAGGTTTACTACCATCAACTAGGAACACCCCAATCGAAAGATCAATTGATTTTTGCAGATCGAGCGCATCCGAATCGAGGCTTTTTTGCAAACATTACGGAAGACGAAAATTTTCTAACTATTTCAGTATGGGAATCCACCAGTGGAAATGCTTTTTATTTTAAAGATCTTAGAAAGCCCAATAGTGAATTTGTACCAATCGTCGAAAATTTTGACCATGATTTTAGCCTGGTCAACAACATTGATAACCGCCTGTTGATTATTACCAATTATAAAGCAGATAATAATCGATTGATTGCTGTAAGCGCAGATCAACCCTCGGAAGGATATTGGGAAGAGATTATTCCGGAAAGCGAAGATAAATTGTCCAACATCAGTATTGTTGGAGGCAAAATCATAGCAAACTATATCCACAATGCTTCCTCTAAAGTGAGCATCTTTGATATGAAAGGTTCCTTTGAAAAAGATCTTGAGTTACCTTCCATTGGAACGGTTGGTGGATTTAGTGGTAAAAGAAATGATCCATTAGCCTTCTATGCTTTCACCACTTTTAATAGTCCTACAACCATTTATTCTATAAATTTAGAATCTGGCGAAAACGCTATTTTCAAAAAACCAGCTATTGATTTCGATTCTGATAAATACGAAACCAAGCAAGTCTGGTACAAAAGCTATGATGGTACAGAAGTACCTATGTTTATCACACACAAAAAAGGATTGAAGCTCGATGGCAAACGCCCTACCTTGCTTTATGGATATGGTGGTTTTGATATCAGCATCCTTCCGGGATTTAACACCACCAGATTAAACCTTGCTCCAATTATCCTGGAAAACGATGGAGTCTTTGCCGTAGCAAATATTCGGGGAGGAGGAGAATTCGGAAAGAAATGGCATAAAGCAGGAACGAAAGAAAAGAAGCAAAATGTCTTTGATGATTTCCACTCTGCTGCAGAATACCTGATTGATAAAAATTATACTTCCAGTGAAAAACTAGCTATTTATGGCCGTTCAAATGGAGGTCTATTGGTAGGAGCATGTATGACACAAAGACCTGATTTATATAAAGTAGCTCTTCCGGCAGTTGGCGTTTTGGATATGCTTCGGTATGATAAATTTACCATAGGAAGAGCATGGGGAGGAGATTATGGATTGAGCGAAGATTCAAAAGCTTTTGATTATCTTTCTGCTTATTCGCCTGTACATAATGTAAAAGCTATTGAATACCCAGCAACGATGATTACCACTGCGGATCACGATGATCGTGTTGTTCCTGCGCATTCTTTTAAATTTGCTGCTACGCTTCAGGAATATCATAAAGGTGACCATCCGGTGTTAATTCGAGTCGAAAGTAGTGCAGGGCATGGTGCTGGGAAACCTATTTCAAAAAGTATAGAAGAAGCTGCTGATATTCTTAGTTTTACCATGTATAATTTTGGAGAGAATGTATTGTATGAATATGAAATAGCTCAGTAATTTAATTTTTTTATTGTTTTTAGCATTGGATTTGAATGATCATACCTTGGTTTGAAATTGGCTTTCTTCCCGTCCGTATTTGGGACATTTTAGATATCCTTATTGTAGGTTATCTAATTTACCAACTCTACAAACTACTTAGAGGAAGTATTGCTTTCAATATTTTTATTGGGATGATATTGGTCTATATTGTATGGTGGATCGTTCGATTGCTACATATGGACTTATTGAGCCAACTACTCACACAATTTGTTAGTGTTGGTGTATTGATGTTATTAATCGTTTTCCAGCCAGAGGTGCGTCGTTTTCTACTTATCCTTGGTAATACTACCTTAAAACAACAGTCCAATTTTTTAGGGCGTTTACTCAACAGGCCACTTATTGCAAATGATGAAATGCTTCAGGAAAGCGTCAAAGCTATCAAAGACGCCATGATTAATTTGAGTGAAAGAAAAACAGGCGTTTTAATTGTTGTTTCGAGCAATCTTAATCTCGAATTTTTTGGCGGTTCCGGAACTAAAATAAATGCGGATATTAGCCAACTACTTTTAGAAAGTATTTTTAATAAAGAAAGCCCATTACATGATGGTGCCGTGCTGATCAATGAAAACAAAATACATTCTGCAAGTGTTGTTCTACCCTTGTCCTCCAACTCAAACTTACCAAAAAGTGCTGGTCTTCGACATCGTGCTGCTGTCGGTGTAACAGAAAATACGGACGTTGCTGCTTTCATTGTCTCTGAAGAAACAGGAAATATTTCCTATGCATTTGATGGAAAATTAAATTGGAAAATCACTCGGAAAAAACTAGATGAATTATTGATTAAACATTTTTCAGTGGAATAAGTAATTAGAGTCATGATAGTTAAGAAGGGCTAAGAGTCTTAATAGGCTCAAATCTTCTTCACTAAATTTTAGCTTAACTAGCTTAGTAAAACAACCATGAGAATTCAACGAGTTGAAGAATTTTTAATAAACAAACAAGTCCATCAGCAAATAAACCAGCTGCTGAATAAATCCTTTGGTGACTATCCTGAAACAAGATCTTACTATAAGCAACTTCCTTCTTTCAGATATTTGGTTTGGAATAACGATGACCTAATTGGTCATATGGCTATTGAGCATCGCAATATCAATATCGCAGAAGTCGTCTCCAGTATTTTTGGTGTAGTAGATTTATGTGTCGATGAACAATTTCAATCAAAAAACATTGCCTCATCTATTCTCCAACAATTAGAAAAGCTTGCAAAAGAAAATCAGATAGACTTTATAGTTCTCATTGCTCAAAACCATAGTGTCTATGAAAAAAATGGCTTTGCAGTAGTCGAAAACACCTGTCGATGGTTAATGATTAACAGCAATCAAACACTTGGCGTTGGTCATCGAAGAATCGAAGAATGTTTAATGATGAAAGCCATGGGTGACAAAGTTTGGAAGCCTGGCCTTGTTGATTTTTTAGGGCATATTTTTTAAGAAAAAAGAAAAGAATTACCGAGCCCCTAGGCAGTCATTGATTTTTCTCACCAACCTTTATTATATATTTAGCGTGTATTAGGATGCAAAGACGTTTAGGTAAGTCTGCATCATAATTCTAAAAATATAACTTATGAAAAATGCAATACTAAAACTTTTCCTTTCCATTTTTTTACTGGCCATCTTTTCTTTTGCCTATAGTCAAAGTTGGGAAAAAACATTTAGCGACACCACAAATTTCGGTCACGCAAATGGCTATGATGTCATTGAAACAAACGACGGTTATGTGATGGTTGGAGAACTAGACCTTCCTACTGGTGCCCCTCGACATTATATCTGGCTTTTAAAAACAGACTTTGATGGAAACCTATTGTGGTCAAACATTTACGATGGAGGAGACGTCGCATTTAATCAAGGAAAAGCCTTGACTGAGACGCCAAATGGAGATTTACTAATCGTTGGTGCCGATTTCGAAAATGCTATTGTATTTAAGACTACAGCAGAGGGCGACTCCTTGTGGACTAAAGAGTTTGGTGGGAACGGACAAAGTTCGTTTCATGATATTGTCCAAACTTCTAATGACACCTATATGATAGTTGGAAAATCAAGTAATGAAAATAATGGCCCCAAAGAAATTATGGCGGTAGAGATAAATAGCGAAGGAGACAGTCTCTGGTCCTCTACCTATTTTATGCCTGCTAATTTTGGAACGTCTGCTTACGACATCAGCAACATCTCTCCCGATCATGCCTTAATTACGGGAGGTTACGAAGGCCAATCTTTTGCCATTAAATTAAATAAAACCACTAAAGAAACTATCTGGGAAAAGAGCTATATATTAGGTACTGATACTCATTTTTTTTCGGGATCAGGCGGCTTAAACAATGATGGCTTATTGATGGGAGGTAAAATTATTGGATTCGCAGGTTATTCTCCCATTCTAGTGGAAACTGATGCAAATGGTGAAAATCTTAATCAAATAAGTTTTACTACCATAAGCTTTGGAGTAATCACCTCTATCCATCCCACTATGGATAATGGTTTTATACTGACAGGCTCCAGCTATGAATTCTGGGCAGGTACGCCAGATGATGCTGGTTTTATTACAAAACTAAATAGCTCTTTTGAAGTTGAATGGGAAACTAATTATGAAGGTAGTTCGACCATCCAGGGAGCTGAAATTCGTCAGAATAGTGATGGCTCTTTTATAATGGCAGGAAGCAAAGAAGGTAATTTATTTTTAAAAAAGATCGCTGGTCCAGCAGATGCTGTCAATGAAATCACAGAAGATATAAATCTAAATTTATTTCCTAATCCCGGACATGGTGTTTTTAAATTAGCCTTTTCAGATGCTATGACTTCCAGCAATTTAGAATTATCCTTGTTTGATTCTAAAGGGATTTATTTAGAAACAAAAAAGATACAACAAAATCCAGCAGAATTGAATTTTAGATATCTTCCTTCAGGCATTTATTTTTATAAAATTTCTACTTCTAAAAACCAATTGGCTACAGGTAAAATTATCATACAGTAAGTTATGTGGTTATGTGGTTATGTGGTTACCTAAGTCTTAGTTAAATTTTAATTTGCACTAATATTATTATTCAATCGCTTAATTATCCAAGCACTTACTTATATTTGCTCTTATAAAGTGAAGCTGTTCAAAAAATAAAACCACTACATCCATGAAAAAGGTCAAAGACTACCAAAAAGAACATAAAGAAAGATTTTTAAATGAACTTTTAGACTTATTGAGGATCCCTTCGATCAGTGCAGATCCGGCATATAAAAAAGATGTTATAAAAACCGCAAAAGAAGTTGCGAAAGCACTAAAGAAAGCGGGTGCAGATAACGTTGAAGTTTGTCCGACCAAGGGCTATCCAATTGTTTATGCAGAAAAAATTATCGATAAGAAACTGCCAACCGTTTTAGTGTATGGCCATTATGATGTGCAACCACCTGACCCATTAGAACTATGGGATTCTCCTCCTTTTGAGCCAGTGATTAAAAAGACTAAAAACCACCCAAAAGGCGCCATTTTTGCCCGAGGCTCTTGCGATGATAAAGGACAAATGTTTATGCATGTCAAAGCTTTTGAATCGATGAATAAGACAAAGTCTTTACCTTGTAATATCAAGTTTATGATAGAGGGTGAAGAAGAAGTTGGTTCCAGCAATTTAGGTCCTTTTTGTAAAAAGAATAAAAAACGACTGGCTTGCGATGTCGTACTTATTTCAGATACTTCTATTATTTCAAACAAAGTTCCTTCTATTACAACCGGGCTACGAGGCTTGAGCTATTTGGAAGTAGAAGTAACGGGAGCCAATAGAGATTTACATTCCGGGGTTTATGGAGGAGCTGTTGCAAATCCAATCAATGTTTTAAGCAAGATGATTGCTTCACTACATTCTAAAAATAATAAAATCAATATCCCTGGATTCTATGATGATGTAGAGGTCGTTTCAAAATCTGAACGAAAAGCAATGAACGATGCGCCTTTTAGCCTAAATGCATATAAACGAGAATTGAAAATCAAAGATATTTATGGCGAGAAGAGTTATACAACATTAGAGCGAACCTCTATTCGACCAACTTTAGATGTTAATGGTATTTGGGGTGGCTATATTGGAGAAGGTGCAAAAACGGTACTTCCATCCAAAGCTTTTGCAAAAATAAGTATGCGTCTGGTCCCGAATCAACATCCTGATAAAATCACTAAACTCTTTGAAGACCATTTTAAAAAGATTGCACCAGCAGGTGTGACGGTTAAAGTTCATCCGCATCATGGTGGAAAACCAGCTGTCACTCCAACGGACTCTCTGGAGTATAAGGCGGCGCATCTTGCTTTAAAAGAGACCTTTAAAAAAGAACCGATTCCTCAGCGTTCAGGAGGAAGCATTCCAATCGTTGCGCTTTTTGAAGACGTCTTGGGTGTAAAATCTGTGCTCATGGGTTTTGGTTTGGATACAGATGATATCCACTCCCCTAACGAACACTATGGTTTGTTTAATTACTATAGAGGTATCGAAACTATTCCTTACTACTTTCATCATTATACGGAGCTGAAAAGCAAATGATTGATTGGTAGTCTGGTAGTCTGGTAGTCTGGTAGTCTGGTAGTCTGGTAGTCTGGTAGT
>CAYXQH010000021.1:0-20492 GCA_964467425.1 uncultured Saprospiraceae bacterium | reverse complement strand
ATATCAGAATATCAGAATATCAGAATATCAGAATATCAGAATACCAGAATACCAGAATACCAGAATACCCCTTAATAGACGACAATCCTTTATTTATCTGCTCAATCAGTGTTATCCTAAGCAACAATTACCCCCTTTCTACGTTTTTGAAATTAACATAGGCTATGAAAATTGTATATTTGCTTTCCAAAAAGGTTCAGTTTTTTATAAAGCCTTGATTTTCAATTAATTAATACTTGTTTTGTTGATTTTAAAACATTCCTGTTTGGCACACAAATACTAAAAATATGCGGTCTATTTTAACACTATCATTTTTGCTATTGGCTATTTATGTTTTGCCGGCACAAGTGATCCTTGAACAAACTCCTTTAGAATCTAATCCTGTTTTGCAGCATCAAGAAGCTTTGCGCTTACAAGCACAAGAAGAAAAGTTGGTTCGCTTATTTGGAGAGGAGGTAGCAGAGTCACGTACCACAACACATAATTGCGAAGATGACGGTATTTATGAAAGTGGTGAAACAGTTTTTATCTTAAGCGGAGAACAACTGGAAATTTGTCTGGATACTACAGGATTTGTAACGTTTGATAATATAAGTGTTGATGGGAATTTTGGATCGACAAGTACTAATGAAAACTGTATTACTTATACCTCAAATGGTGGAGTAGACCTTGGAATTGGAGATACCTTGAAAGTAGAATTGTGTTTACCAAATGGAGGTGACTGTTCTGTTCGAACCTTTCCAGTTGTCGTCAAGCGAGAAGATGCTAATTTTATCGAACCTGCCGTTTCTCTAAATGCTGAAACCGATCTTAGTCTTTGTGTAAGTCCAGCAAATTATATTTTACCAAGCGGCATCACTTCCAGCTTAATTTTAAATTGTCATAATCCGGAATTTGTTGATGTGAGTAATGGAAACACTAAAGATAGTTGTGCATTATTGAGTGCTCAAAGAGCAGCAGGGCAGGATACGGTTTGTCTTAAAATTTCCAATGATTTTTGTATTTCTGATACCTATAAATTTCCTTTTCGAGTAACCGGTGATACGCTAGGCCTGCCTTTTATGGATGACTTTTCCTATGCAGGACCCTATCCAAATAAATTATGGTTAGATAAAAAAACGTTTGTAAATAATAGCTGGGGGTATCAACCTCCGAGTGTTGGTTTTGCAACCTTTGATGGTTTGGACGAAACGGGAACTCCTTATGGCGGAGGCTATGGACGATCCGATGCATTGACATCCAATTATATTGATCTAAGTCCTTATAATGCAGGTTCCAATGTTTATCTAAGCTGTTTTGCTCAACCCAAAGGATATGGTTATGAGCCAGGCCTTGCAGATTCGCTAGTGGTTGAATTTAAAAAATCAAATGGGGACTGGGTACGTATTCATACTTTTCAAGGTTTGGGAGGTGGTGTTCCTTTTGACTCGCTTCCAGGATTTGATAATTTCTTTTCCTTTCCGATTATTTCTTCCGATTATTTTTATGATGGATTTCAATTTCGCTTTGTTAACTATGGTGAACGAAGAGGAATTTTCGAGATTTGGCATGTTGATTATGTGAGGCTGAATGCAAATGAAGTACCTGATGGCAGTTTTGAAGATATTGCTTTCACTAATCTGCCTAATTTTATTTTAAAACGATATTCAAGTATGCCCTATAGCCATTTCGAAAATCCTATGCTACTTGATTCGATTGATATAGAATTGTATAGTCATTTTGATGTGATTGAATCGGCTGAGCCTAGTGGCATGGTCCTTCGTGAATTAGAAACAGGTGCGGTTTTCGATGATATCCCAACATTACTATTGGACCAGCCTGAAAATCAACGGAATGTACCGCCACAAACGCATAAGTTTCATAGGAATGCTCGATCATTGATGGACATTACAGGTTTGTCGCTGGATAAGCTCGTTTTTGAATTAGAATATACATTTGAAGTTGATGGTCAAAACCCTGGCTTTTTTCCTGTTGTTGCGCGAAATGATACCGTAAAAAGACAAACCGTTTTTGATAATTATTTTGCTTATGACGATGGAAGTGCAGAAGTGGCTATTTTTATTGGGAATATAGGTCAGGCGGTTGCTTCTGAATTTGAAGCGACTCATGATGATAGCTTAAGAGCAGTCCAAATTCATTTTCCGAGATATAGCTCTATGGAATCTGCGACGTTTAATTTAAGAGTGCATGTTGGCTCCTTAGGAAATGTCGTTTACGAAAAGTTTTTATTAAAACCATTTTTTCCGGATACGGTGTTGGATACCTTACAAGGCTTTACCACCTATCGCTTGTCTGATGATTTTGACAATCCAACAGCTGTTGCAATACCCCCGGGACCATTCTTTATTGAATTGGCGCAGGCTTCGACTCAACAACTGGTATTAATCGGATTTGATTTAAATACACCGAAAGCAATAGACTATCAATATTTTAGAAATGGAAGCAACTGGATATTAATGGGAAATAAAGGCGCTTCAATGATCCGACCGGTTGTTGGAAATTTTACGCCTCCAAATACACCTGTTGATGAACTTTTAGCAGAGGATTTGATGTTTAATGTTTATCCAAATCCTTCTAATGGAATCATGAACTTGGATATTGGCGATGAAGATATAAGTGATTTTGAAATCAGTATTTTTAATAGCATCGGTCAATTAATGAAACATCAAAAATTAGATAATTTACAGTTGGATATGAGTATGGTTGAAAACGGTGTTTATTATCTTCAACTCAAAAACTTAAAGACTAGACAATTTACAACACGGAAAGTGCTTATTTATAATGATTAAAACATATTGAGAAATGGATATTACTGTTCAAGAATTAAAAGAAAAACTAGATAAAGGAGAAAGTTTTGTTTTTATCGATGTTCGTGAAAAACATGAATTTGAAGAATTCAACCTTGGTGCGAAACTTATCCCGCTAGGAGATGTACATGGAGCAATGGAAGGCTTGATGGATCATAAAGATGAAGAGGTTGTAGTCCATTGCCGCTCTGGTGCAAGAAGTGGAATGGCACAACAATTAATGCAAGCTGCAGGATTTTCTAATGTTAGAAATCTAACAGGAGGTGTTCTTGCCTGGCAAAGCGCCTTTAAATAATAGAGTATTAAAGAATGAGGAATGTTGAATACATTCCTCATTCTTTTTTCAATAACTCCAAATAGCTTTTTACTTTATCATTTGGAACTAGCATTGCTAAATTATAATGTTTTAATTTCCAGCCTTCGCTTGTTAATTCGAGCACCCCTGAGCCACGACAGTCGCCCATCCAGGTATCTAATAATTCTTCAAACCAAGCGGTCTTTCCATCATTCGAAAAATAAATAAAGCGTTCCTTCTTTGTAAAAGCCCAGGCGGTTTCTCGTTCAAATACTTCTTTCATCAACGTCTTCATTTCGTCACGTCCCCAACGTTCTGAAGCATCTGTACCCAAATAAATAGCATCGTCACTCAAAACCTTATCAAAGAAAGTAACTTCATCGGCTTTGGCAGCAGCCATATGCCATTCATCCAATAAGACATTTATACGTTCCTCGTGTTTGCTCGGCTCCGTTTGACATTTATCTCTTCGTCTGGTATCTGTGATACTGATGATCTTCCAGCCGGATGCTGATTTGAATAATTGAAAAGCATTTACCCCGCAATGGCTCATCGATTTGCCCAGGTAAAAAGTGTATTCAGTCCAGGCAGTTGCTAAAACACCATCAATTTCAATTTCGTATGACCAGATTTTTTCATCATATATTTCTTCATGAGGCTTTGCAATGCTACTAGCAAATTCTTCCATATTCCCTTCATGAATAGTCGGCACTCCGCTCCTATTAATAAAAGTTGTTTTTAAACTAGCTCCTTCATAAACGACAGATAGTAGTTTGGTGGAATCACTTTCACGCATGCCATCAAACATGGTTTCAATAGCTTTGATCACTGCTTGTTCTTCCGTGTTTTGGGCAGCACTATGAATGGAAAAAAGACTTAGGATTAAAAAGAAAATCTGCTTCATAATTATAGATTATTTTTTGACTACCTGACTACCTGACTACCTGACTACCTGACTACCTGTTAAAGTCCCAGCTCCGCTTTTACCAATTCCGTCGCATCAATTCCGCCTTTGCTATATAAAGCGAGTTTGATATCTAGGATGTAAGCAAAGCCATTTGCCTGAGCAACCTTTTCTAATGTAGCGCTAAACTTATCATAAATCGGTTTGGTAAGTTCTTGTTCTTTTTCAGAGAGTTTAATATCAGCCTTTTGGGCAGCAATTTGAAGATCTTGCTGCATCTTCGCTAATTCTTGTTCTTTGGCTTGCAGCTGAATAGGCGAAAGGTTAGGTTCATCTTTTTTAACGGCTGCAACAAAATTCTGTATGTTTTTTTGTTGGGCTTCCAGGTCTTTTTTTAAGACGTTACTTAGCGTTTCTACATTTGATTTCGCTTGATTGTACTCTGGCATAAGAGTGACAATAGCGTCCGAATCAATATGGGCGATTTTTTGTTGAGCCAAACCAGTTGTAGTGAAGGCAAATAGTAAGAAAACAGCTGTGGAAAGAGATATTAAATTTTTCATAATTCTTGATTTCATTATTTAAAATTAGGAGTACAATTAAATCTAGTATAAAAACGGTTTCAAATTTACCGCTTTTCATTGGCGCTTCACGTTAAGGATACGTTAATGTCATAGCTGGATTAGAAACATTAATCTTAGTAGTTCTAAAAGTACTTTATGTTAAAAATTTAAAACCTGGGAAAAGCAATCATAGCTATTGCATAGGACTTCAGCCAGATTAGTAAAAAGAAAAATTTAACAAGAAGAAAGATTACTTTAACTATAATTTTTTTAGTTAAAATAATTTTAGCCAATAGTGATAGTCCTTTATCAATGACTTTGACTATTTTGAAATTGGTGAGCCTTATAATGAGTGATTTGGTCCAGTTGATTACTTTTTTCATGATTGTATATTTTGATTTAAAACTAAATGCTTGCCTAAGCAACTATTTACAAATCAAAGGTAGTGAGCAAAAAAAGTTTAAAAAAGTAGAAAAGAAGAAAGATTTAACTACTTGAATATAAGCGTTTTAATATAATTTTCTACCTTAGATATAATTCGATAGCTATATATTTACTTTTTAAAGTAGAAAATAAGGTAGAAATATGAATAATAATGAACTTGAGAAATTAGAAGCACTAAAACTTTTATTACTAGAAAGGGTCAGAAAAGAGAAAGGACAACGTATTAATTGGAATGACATTATAGGACAAGGAAAAGACCTAAGCGTTTCTATTTATGAATTAATGAAGAACAATGAAAATGTTCTTAACAAAATAAAATTAGTCTATTACAACGGCGCCGATATAGCTGTTAATAAATTGCAACATAAAATACCTCCTAATAGTAGATTAAAGACTAAGTTGAATGAGGCAAGACTTGGGAAAGGAGTGCCAATGGATGATAAAACTTATGATTTATACTATACTTTTATACACTCCTTCAATACAAAACAGCAAAAAGAATATGAATTTAATGGCTATTACTGGTCTTATATAAGGAATTCAATTTCGAATGTACCTTTCCAGCTTAAAATTACCTATCCTATCTTCTCAAAAAACAATTCAAAGGCAATCGTTTCAGCAAGTATTGAGAATTTTCATGACCGAACACTTCCAGAGCATTATTCTGGATTCGGATACTTTGGAGGTGAAATGAATAATCTTTTTATAGAATTGCATAGCCAAACAGAGTCCACTTTTAAGGATGCGGTTTATTTAATATTGAGTGTGGGAGGGAATCTTGAAGAAATGGATAAAAACTTGATTCGAGGAATCTTAACTGGTGTATCAGCAAGTGAAGGCTCTAGACCTATCTTAAGTATGGAAGTAATACTCTTGAATAAAAATGCAGATAATTATTTAATTTCTAAGGCCAAAACTTATTTGCATTTACATAAATATAGCATAAGGGTAAGGAGTGCTAACCTTAACGATAAATTTCCAGTGCTAAGTGGGAAGTTGGATGTGTCAAATTTTACGAAAAAAATTAAAGACGAATTTAAAAACTATACCTATTATCATTTTGATTTAAACAAAGAAGTCGTTTGCGGAACTATAAAATTCGATTATGCGCAACATCAATTATGCACTATTACCAATTACTGTTATGATATTGTTCTGAATCCTTCCGTAAATGAATGTCATTATCGATTTGATATTAATCAAGGTAATACTGATTTAATTATAAATGATTACTCTTCAAGAAGAGATCGCGAATTAAGAATGGAAATTCGTATCCGATGGAGTCCAAGAAGAAACAAGAGCAAAATAATGTCGGGGACATGTATAATGTACGAAAATGACATTTTTTTTCCATCGCCAATTATTCTTTATCCTACGAATAGTAATAACATCATTCGAAAAAAGCTATCATTCGAAGAGTTTTTAAATGAAATTAAATCACTGCATGGAGAAGAAGAACACCAAAGATTACTTAAAAGTTTGAAGTTGATTTACAATAAAGAAATACTTTCGATATTGCATTTGGATGAGACCTGATTTTGATTCCAAATATAAAACCTAATTAAGCTATCGGATGGTGAATCCTAAAGGCATTCTTATTGACCAAATGCTAAGCTGTCTTACTTTTTGAAAATAGTTTAAAATGCAAAAAAAGATCGAGTTAGTATTGTGTTTAATGCTTATATGAATTAACTTTGTGCCTTCAATTTAAATCTTTGATTGATTTCAACTTTTTTTAAAAAAATAAGAAGATATAATTCAAAGAAAACGCATCAAAAAAATATCGGCAACGTACGGATAGTACGTGTATTTCAAATACTTTTTTGTCGAATTCCACACTAACCAATTTTTATAAAAACCAAAACAGGCTCCTAAGCGAAAGTCTTAGGATATTTCGATGCCTGAGTAAAACAAATGGTACAACATTTAATTTTAAAACATTTAACAATAAACTTTAACTCATGGGTTTAAAAAAGCAATTTTCTAAAACGAAGCCAGTTTGTAAAGTAACCTTCTCTCTTCCTAAAGAAGCTATTATGACTGGAAACCAGGTAATGGTACTTGGTGAATTTAATAATTGGGACCCTTCTAAAGGCGTTCGAATGAAAGCGACCAAAGCAGGCTATTCAGCTGCAATGGAATTAGAAGCAGGTCGGGATTATCAGTTCCGATATTTAATCGATAACAATACCTGGGAAAATGACTGGGCAGCTGATGCTTATGTTCCTTCTCCATTTGGTGTTGATAATTCTGTGGTGGTAATTCCTGATGTGAAAAAACTCACAAAAATTGCTAGAGTTACTAAAAAAGCAAAAACAACTACCGCTAAAAAATCGACTGCAAAAAAGACAACTGCGAAGAAGACGGTTGCTAAGAAGACTACTGCAAAGAAAACTACTGCTAAAAAAACAGTACTTAAAGCAGATAATTTTAAGAAGATTGAAGGAGTTGGACCAAAGATCGCTTCTTTACTTTATGCGGCTGGTATTTTGACTTTTGTAGATTTAGGAAAAGCAAAACAATCTACCTTAAAAGGAATTTTAGCAGATGCAGGTAAAAGATATCAAATGCACAATCCTAAGACTTGGCCAAAGCAAGCTAAATTAGCGGCTAAAGGAAATTGGACTGCACTTAAAAAATTACAAGACGAATTGAACGGAGGAAGATAAGACAAGAAGTCAGAAATCAAGGAGAGCTAAGAACATTAAGGTCAACATTTTATTAATCTTGATGTGCTTTAACTCTCCTTGATCCACTTAGCCCTCTTTGCTAAAAATCAAAGCCCATCCGAAATAGGAAATTAGAATCTCTCGAATCCAAATTGTATTCCATCGTCAGACTTATTGGTCCAAAATTAGAAAGTGCTCCTACTTCCAGACCAAATCCATACATGCTATTTTGTTGAGCTGGCGTCTGATTAAAACCATTATCATCTACATAAGTAAAGCTCGGTGTTTTGAAATAACCATAATTAAAACCTAAGGAGCCAAAGATATTGTCGATTGGTTCGAGTTGGAATTTTAAACCGGAAAACGCAAATTGCTGAGCTGGTCGCTCCATATAATTATAACCATAGAATGGGATATATCGGTCATCATAAGGAAGACTTCTACCTAGATAAAATAATTGGGTGAAATCCAGATTATCATATTTGGAATAAGCTGCCCAATTAAACCATTCAATAACAAAAATCGGATTAACGGGAAATACCTGACGATAGGAAAGGAGGTTATAGGTATTATATTGAGTCGAAAATTCAGAAGCTTCAGATACACTATTATTAATAGTCCCATCAAGAACCAGATTACCAGAAAGGCGAAATTTTGTTCCTTTGGTTGGAAAATATTTTCTGTTTAAATTATCATAGTCAAAACTAAAATGCCCAATAATTTGCTCGACTCCCGGATTTTTACTCTCCAGATCAAAAAAGCGTTTTTCTAATCGAGTGTAATCGGCGCTAATTCCGATACCGATCGACGTATTCAATCCTAGTCCTGAAAAAATATCCAATCGGGTATTTAAGTTTGAAAAATTATATTCATCAATGAGCGTACTGTTTAAATATAAAAAACCAGGATATAGTTTAGCAATGCCGCTAAGTCGAAACCCGATGTTAGGTCTCGTTTTTGTATAGACCAAATAATTTGCACGAACGGCGGGATTTTCAGATGCTCTAAGATCGAATGAAAATTTACTTCCTGATAAAAGAGCATTTTGAACTGTAGCATTAAATAATAAACCCGCATTAAAAGTGCTATGGTAATTGGCACCAAGTTTCAAAGAAATATCATTCGTTTTTTTGGCAGTAATTTTTAAATCAAAACTATCTTTTTGAGGAGTTAATTGATAAGTCATTTTGTGGAAAAGCCCGGTGGCTGCAACTCTGGCTACCTGGTTGTCAATCTTATCCAAGTCGTATTTTTTCGTTTTTTGAATTTGTAGAATATTTAAAAGGGTATTCTTGTTTCTATTATCCAAACCAATTATTTCTACATTAGAAATAATTACCTCTTTAGGTATCTCTGTTATAATGCCTTTTTTTACTTGCTTAGAAATGTCTTTTTGCTGAATAATTTCTTTTATGGCAGGAAGCATTTTTCGGGCAGCTTCTTCTCCAGCAATAATAAGAGAGTCTGTTTTTGAAAACCCTAGCGCTGAAAAAGGCGTTATGTCAGGACGAATAACAATCGAAGCAAGGTTTAATTGCTGCTGATTGGATTTTGCAATTTGATAACTGCTCGTCTGATCGAGTACATCGAAGATGGTATTTAACTCTTCCTTTTTATATAATAATGCACCAACATCAACCGCAATAACAATATCAGCACCCATGTCAAATGCATCCTGGACAGGTAAGTTTCTCGATACACCACCATCAACGATTAGTCGTCCATTAATTTCATGCGGTTCAAAAATAGAAGGGATACTAACACTGGCTCGAATGGCATCAGGTAAAAAACCACTATCAAAGACAATTGCTTCACCAGTCTCTAAGTCAGTTCCGATACATCGGAAAGGGATTTTAAAATCATCGAAATCTTGGACACCATGAACATTTAAAGTGATTTTCGATAAGAGCATTTTCAATTTTTGACCATCAACAAAACCTTTTGGTAGTTTTATTTTTCGGTCCTTAAATGGAAAGGAGAAAATATAACGTTCTACATCATCTTTCTCTTCAATTGTTCGGTAGCTTCTATCATACTGAGCTGTAAAATATTCAGACCATTCTAAGGATCTGGCAAGTGAATCCAATTCAAAGCTATTATAACCAATCGCATAAAGGCCACCTACAACACTTCCCATGCTTGTGCCCGTAATGACATCAGGATAAATACCTGCTTCTTCTAATACTTTTAATACCCCAACATGAGCAATTCCTTTAGCACCACCACCACTAAGAGCAATCCCTATTTTTTTAGGCTTAGATTGAGCCTGACCACGAGTTGGAATACCCTGGAGCAAACTGAAGATGAAAATAAAATAAAATATTCGGCGCATGGAGACGGTGTATCAAAAAAGCAATTTGTATTTTTAGCTCAAGCTAAATTAAGAATTAATATGGAAATGGTTTTTTTCTTTTCTATGTTACGTAATAGATAATTTTCTAAACAGCAAATAAGAGCTTAAATAATAAACTATTTTATTTCTCTTTTCGTATAAAAGCCTTTCTTAGTACCGGTCAAATAATTAATTCTCGATTTTCTTCAAAAAGAGAAGGAATAACCGATTGATAATGAGGTTTTTCAAGCTATTTGAAGAAATTAAAAGAGGGAATTTAGTTTTTGACTAATACTTAGTAAAATAGATGCTATTTTTGAGATTAATAAAGCCACAAAAGACAAAACTGCAGGAATGAATAATATGTCAGCAACTACGAGTATCCATACCACCAGATTTACGGAGTTTGATATTCATCTGTTTAAATCAGGGAAGCATTTCAAATTATATGAAAAGCTTGGAAGTCATTTGATGGAAGTGGATGGAGAAGAGGGCGTTTATTTTGCAGTATGGGCGCCTAATGCTAAACATGTCTCAGTGATTGGGGATTTCAATTTTTGGAATTCCGATGAGCATCCTTTATTTCCACGATGGGATGGTTCAGGCATTTGGGAAGGGTTTATTCCGAGTCTTCAAAAAGGAACAGTTTATAAATATAATATTGAAGCGGCTGATGGGCGGAAGTTGGAAAAAGGAGACCCCTATGCTTATGCATGGGAGATTCCACCAAAAACAGCTTCAGTTGTTTGGGATTTAGCTTACAAATGGAAAGACAAGAAATGGATGGATGCCCGCAAGAAATCGGTGGGAGTAGCTAAGCCCTTTTCAGTATACGAAGTACACATTGGTTCCTGGAAAAAAATTGGACTGGAAGGTAACCGTTCTCTTTCCTATCAGGAAATGATCGAACAACTAGTACCTTATGTCAAAGAAATGGGCTTTACGCATGTGGAGTTTATGCCAGTGATGGAATATCCGTTTTTTGGTTCCTGGGGCTATCAGGGAATAGGTTATTTTGCACCAACGAGCAGGCATGGGACACCACAGGATTTTATGGCATTAATCGAAGCTTTTCATGAAGCGGAGATTGGAGTGTTATTGGATTGGGTGCCTTCTCACTTTCCAGAGGATGCCCATGGATTAGCAGATTATGATGGAACCCATTTATACGACCATGCAGATCCACGAAAAGGTTTTCATCCCGATTGGAAGAGCTGTATTTTTAATTATGGAAGAAATGAAGTACGTTCTTTTTTAATTAGCAATGCGTTATTTTGGCTGGAGTTTTATCATGCAGATGGACTTCGGGTAGATGCAGTGGCTTCTATGCTTTATCTGGATTATTCCAGAGAAGAAGGGGAGTGGATTCCAAACGAACTTGGCGGACGTGAAAACCTGGAAGCTATTACTTTTTTAAAAGAGTTTAATGAAAATGTTTATGGCAACTTTCCTGATGTTGTAACGATAGCAGAAGAATCTACAAGTTGGACCGGTGTTTCCAGACCAACCTATGATGGAGGTCTCGGCTTCGGACAAAAATGGATGATGGGATGGATGCATGATACTTTGGAGTTTTTTAAAAAGGAACCTGTACATCGACAATATCATCAGGACGAAATTACCTTTAGTCTGGTTTATGCGTTTACAGAAAATTTTATGCTACCGCTTTCACATGATGAAGTTGTACATGGAAAAGGACCATTGATCGGTAGAATGCCTGGTGACGACTGGCAGCGATTTGCTAATTTGCGTTTGCTATATGGACAAATGTACATGCATCCGGGAACAAAGCTGCTTTTTATGGGCAGTGAATATGCTCAGACCAGCGAATGGGATCACGATCTTGGTTTACAATGGTGGCTATTGGATCATGCACCTCATCAAGGGATTAAAAGTTGGATTCAGGATTTGAATGCCTTTTATAAAAACAATCCTGCCTTATATGAAAAGCAATTTGATAATGATGGCTTCCAATGGATTGATTATTCAGATCATGAAAACAGTGTCATCGCCTTTTTAAGAATTGGTAATGCCGAAGATAAACCCGTTTTGATAGTTTGTAATTTTACGCCGATTGTGCGGGAACAGTATAAAATTGGTGTCCCTTTTGGTGGCGCTTGGAAAGAGGTGTTGAATAGCGATCATGAAAAATATGGTGGCTCGAATATTTATAATGGGACATTAGAATCATTCGAAGCACAATGGCATGGAAAAGAACATGCTATTGAAATGAAATTGGCACCCTTGGCTGTGATGGTTTTTGAAAGAGAAGAGCTAAATGGCTAGATGGTTATGTAGGTTATATAGTTAGGTGCGATTTAACCTACATAACTATATAACCCACATAACGATATGAATTTCTTATCGTTGAATAACAAATCGTTCAGTCGCAATCGCGCCAGAATTATTTTTTACATAAATAAAATAGATTCCATTGCTTAATTTGCTGGTATTGACCTGTAACAGATCTGTAAAGTTTTCAGACATTTGCTGCTGTAAAATTTGCCCTTGAACATTGCTTATCGATACTTCGATCTCTTCATTAAGCGGATTTCCAAATTTAAGATTTAGAAGATTTTGTGCCGGATTTGGAAAAAGATCAAACGCATAGCGATTATCTAAGTCTTTTGTACTAATCACAACATCTGGATCGATTTCAATTTCAAATCTAGGCGTTCCAAACCAACCACCTTCTCCATCTTCAACGGCAAAGGTAAAGCCATCTGTTACCTCTGGACCTCCGTCATGCGTATAACTCACATTCCCGGCATTAATACTGGATTGTCTAAAAGTCATGCCCACTTCAACAGGTGTCGTTTGAAAATATAAGGTTCCATGCTGTGGAGCAGTAACAACAGTATAAGTCAATTCATCTGGTCCATTATCATCATCTTCCGAAAGTAAAAAATCATTTGTTACCGCTCTATTTGCTCCTGGAGGTAGGGGCAATACATCATTAGTAACCAAAAATGGAGCATTGGCACTAGAATTAGAACAAAGCTCAAGCATCCATTCTTCAATCACACCACCTGTTCCATCAGTGTTATTTACAGTTACTCTTAAAATCCAGGTTCCTGTAGCAGGTTCATTATTAAAGTCAGAAAGATTACCCTGTGGTTTGAAAGTTTGTCCGGTTGTTGCTGGACATTGAATATCTGAAGGAGCTTGATCATCCAGACCTAAATTAAATATGGTTGATGCACCACAAATGTCTGAAAATAACAAGACCTCTACACCGTCCGGACTAATCAGGTGTGCATCGATGTGTTCTACCCAATCATGCGCTCCTTTTAATTTGGTGACATTCAAGTCGTTAATTTCTCCCTGAGAATTAATAACCAATGTTGACTCAACAACAGGTGTTCCAACGCCAGAAATATTCAAAGGAACATTTGTGCTTTCGTGAGTAGAACATACAAATACTTCTGTATGGAATCCTTGAGGAACAGAGTATTCGCCGTCACCACATACATTCTTTGGACGAATTCTCCAGAAATACAAGGTGTTTTTATCTAGAACGATAGTAGGCGTATAGGTTGTTAAATTTGTGGTAGCTGTTTCGATAATGGTTCCAGGTGCAAATGAAGGATTCGTTGCTATTTCAATATCATAAGTGAACGCATTAGGCGAACCATCCCAAGTAAACGTAGGTAATTCTGAAATGGCAGCACTTCCATTAGCTGGACTTACTGGCTGAACAGCTGAAAAATCATTAAGTACAATCGTAAACGTAGCAGGTCGAACCAAAGTATCACCACCTTGAGCAATAGCCGTTATGTCGATAGCAAAGAAACCTTCATCTACGATATTAGCGGTCTCAATAGTTAGCGTAGCATTATCAGCTGGTGTTACGGGATTAGAACTAAATATAGCATTTGCACCGGCTGGCAATCCTGAAACAGAAAAAGTAACTAAGGAATCATAGTCCAACAAAGAAAGTGTGTTGAGTTCAATGAGGATATCATCAGGTGCACAGGATTGTTGGCTGTAAGGCCCTGCATCAAAAGCAAACCCTGGTGTGCTAGGTGCAATAATTTCAGAATTAAAATTAGATAAATCATAAAAGATATTATCTGCTGCTTCAATTTTTATTCGGACACCTTGTGTTACCTCATTCGGAATAGTTACAAAATGAGATCCATCATTTGGTGCACTCTGAGCAAGGATATAAGGATAATTAAAACCACCATCATTGGAAAGCAAAATATTTACTTCCTGGCAATTAACTAAGTTTCCGTCCGTATTTGCAACATCCCAAAGTACTTCAACATAATCACCAGCTACGAATGTTTCGGCACTGTTTGGATAGTCTACTCGAAAAGGTCCTGCCGCAGCCGTAGCTTCAAAAGAAATTTCTTCCCAGGTATTTCCACCAATATCCTGACCATCTCTGACCGTACATCTAAAAGTAAGGTTTCGACTATAAGTAGGAAGTACTTCTACTTGAGTTTGATTATTTTGTACAACATTTTGCAATCTTGGGAAATATCGTTCGGTTGCTGCTGTCGGTGGAAAGGATCTAAAACTAGGAGCAGTACCTGTTGGGTTACCTAACTGGCTTAGTGGTCCTGTGTTATATTGTTCCCAGCAATAAGTAAGATCGTCACCGTCAGCATCAGTAGCTTTGCCATCTAATACAAAAGGCGTACTTATTGGAATATGAAAACCATCAAAATAATCCAGCGTAAGTTCTGGAATATTATTATCAGTAGGAATAACCTCCGGACAATCAGATCCTCCTCCCTGACGAGAATGAATATACATTTGCTGAAGCGAACCAACATGATAATAAGTACCTTGATTAAAAGTAATATTTTGATCGCCACATGCCCCAGAATAAGACATGATGGTAGTTCCACTTCCTGGTTCGAATGCCGTGCCTGATGCTCTTTGAGGTAAGGAGCCTGGGCAGTTATCCCAGGTGTGAGAAGCATTAAATTGATGCGCAACTTCATGGACAGCAATATTTAAAATGGCATTTTGAAGACCACCTGCTTGACAAGTAACACCTCGACCTTTTCCATTAAGAGAACAAACCGTTCCTGATACAACTCCTCCAACATCCGTACATCCTATCGTCATCACATGACCAATGTCGTATGCTGAGCTTCCAATAGTATTATCTAGATTAGCTTGGTTTTGACCAAGTAGAGAAAGTCCGGTGGTTACTGTATTGTATGGGTCCGATGTCGGATCAAGATATAATAATTGATCGTTCTCATTGATTAAGACAAAATTGAGCGATGCTTCCGGACCTAAAACGGAATTTAGCAAAGTAACGATAGTTGCAACAGAAGACATGGCATCTGCTATGGTTCCCGATCCTTGGTCGTTGACCCATTCAGCAACACCTGCCATCGCAAGTCTATATTCAAACACATCTGTTACCACTGTAGGGCTTCTTGAATCCGCTTGATGGTTATGGCCATGATCTTCATCTAGATCCAAGCCGCCAAGTGCTGATTCAATATGGAAAAACTCATCATCATTATGGACGCCACAACTCATATTCAAATCAGTTGGAGTTTCTTCATTTTTATTATCAAAAACAATGTAGGTATCTTGAATACCTTCAGCATAAGGTTGAATAGAATAATTAGCAGAAGGTGTTTTAAAGAAAGCTCTAAATCCATGCGTAGAATACAGAAACCGTACTAAGGTAGAATTATCTGTAACACTATAACCTGAAAAAGATCTGATCTGTGGATAACGAGCAGCTATTTCAGCTTGCATTACTGGCGCTTCAATAATATTAAATTGGTGAAGCGTTCCATCTGGTAGCGGAAGCTCCAATTGAAGTGGATTCGATTTTGCCTCTGGCGTACGATGCATCGGTGCCCGTTCTAAATATTCCTTCATATCGTCCAACTCCAGACCAAAAGTTTGATACTGAGAGGGAATCGTTCCACGATCATTTTCAGGACTTAGGGAAATTCGGTTTTCGTTAACACTTTGCCAAAAATTACTAGGTTGAGCAGAAAGCGTAATACCGATTAATAGGAGAGTTGATAGAAGAAATGTACGCATATTAGAATATTTTTTGATGTTCTCTGTGAATAGCTAAACGAGTTTGTCGGATAAAATAACCAAAAAACCCCTTTATAGTTGAATTAAACGTCTGATTTATTACAAAGATACTCTTGAATTACTTGTTTTAAAAATGTTATTCGCCTTTTTGTCGGGAAGTTTAACTATAGTTTGGTTAAAAAGTCGCCCTCACTTGGGCTCTTCCTACATGAACGGTATTGGCAAGACCACTTTTTCGACCTTCATAACTTAATAACATCTGAACGTTTTTGGCAATTCTTCGATCAAAGGAGATATTCCAAAGAAAATTCTGCCCATTTCTCAAGCCTTCCAACATCGCAAATTCTAAAGACGAATTTGCAACACCATCAAAATCAATTTTGACATAGGAGAAACTAGTTCGAAAGGAAGATTTAGCACTTTGATTAAAGGTCGTTTCTAAATTAAAATCATGGATGAGCGCTCGTTCCCCTCCTTTAGGTAAAATGTTTTCACTATTCTGAAATTTATAGGTCAGAATATTTCTAAAATTCTTTTTAATTAAAAACGTAAACTGCGGTTCAAGTCGATAGAAGGCAATGTCATAATCCCGATTATTGAAAAACTCAGAATCATTTTGTCGATTACCAGTAGCAAGGCGTGTAATGAAGCTTATTTTTTTCGTGATATTCCAGCGACTTCTAAAAAACTGTTCTAGATTTCTACGACTTTCAAAACCAGTTGTCAAAATGACTTTGTTTCGATTGTCAAACATGCCAACCTGGAGATCGTATTTTGGATCACTTTGATTAAAAAATAAAGTATTTCGAATGGAGGAAGTTGTTGATACCAGGGTTGTATCTGAGATGTTTAGTTGAAAAGGATTCCAGGCTGTAACCTCATCGGCTTCTTTCGTCTTTCGAATAATCCTTAAAGTTGATTGTGTTGAAAAACGACTAAAAAATTTCTTGGTGCCAGATTCATTATACCATAATGATCTTGGATCAATTCGAAGGTTTTGATTTAAAGAAACATTATTCGTTCTAATAAACTCATCTGTGAAAATCGACACCCGAATAATATCTGCATTATTTTGAAAAACAGCCTCTTCGATTTCATTGATCTGTGGAATACTATCGCCATTGAGGTCAGCGATCCAGGTGTAGATACCTTCTCCGGCTGCAACAGGAAGGTATTGAAATTCTTGTTTACGTTCCTGACCGGAGCCAATCTCATAATTGGTAGAAGATCGAATCGCTCCTTTGAATAATCGAAGAGAATGCTCTAATCGTCCGAGAAAAGTTTCTTGCGGTTGTATATTCGTAAGCGTTGTATCAGAGATGACCAATTTTCGATAAGAAAGATTCCAGCGCAAATTAGATGCTTTGCTCTGTTTCCAATTTCCATTTACATTAAACTCATCAGCGACAGTATTTTGTAAAAAGGCTTTATCTACCGGTGCATAATCATAACGCTGCCGATAATTCGCGCCCAGCATAAAGTTGTCGCTTTGGGGGCTTTCAACATAAACTTTATACAAATCATAATAAAAACTATTTGGACTTAAGGTATCTGAAGCAGAAGCAAAGCGATCGTTTTTTTCTCGTTCTCCATAGACACCCAATTTCCATTTGTTTAATTTTTTAAAGGTCTTGGAAATATCTGCTTTGGGTCGAAAAAAAGTACTCCGTTCAGCAGTTGCATCGGTACTTAATAAATTTCCTTCCAAGTCTACAGCAAAGCCATTTGTTTTAAAATTAACTCTTGCAAAATGTTTGGTTCCGGTATAAATGGATTGGCGAAGAAAACCACTGAATTCATAAGAGAAACTACCCAGATTTTTTCGGGTTAAGGTAAAACCTCCTTTTCCAATTTGTTCCATTGCTTTTTGACCCGTTTGATTGTTGATATTCCAATCACGAATAAATTCTGCATTTCTATAAGGATTTAAAGCATTAAAATCTTCCTGCACAAATTCATAACCTATTTTGGTGTCTAATAACCAATTTTCTTTTTTATCGAGTTTCTTGGAATTTTTAAATTGGCTATAAAAAGCAATGCCAGTATCATCACCACTATCTATATCAGAAAAACGATTGAGGTCATTATTGCTTAATGCCACTTCTGTCAGAATGCTGGAGTTCTTATTGATCTTATATTCGCTACCTACCGAAAAAAGAGAACGTTTATTTGGCGCAATCAATCGTCGACCTGGTACGTGATCCCCCTGCCTGGCTCCAGTAGCAGGGTCAGGTGCAATCCAGCGATAGACCCGTCCATTTGCAGCGGTACTATTATCTAAAATATAATCACCGTTTCCAGGACCTACCTCCAAAAAGGTAGCGGAATAAAATGCACTATCGGCATTGGTAGAATAAACTAATATTTCACTGCTCTCCGGAAAACCACCAGATACATAGGTAGAGTCGATTAATTTATAAGCTACCTGAAATTGATTGAATTCTGCTAAAGAATCGATTCCCGGAGCGACAGCGTTTTGAGGATTATCACCTGCTAATGAAAGAATACTGCGCTGAAGGGAATCCAGATCTAAGGCAGCACCAGAATTTGTTGCATCCTGTTCAGAATACGCATTAAAGTAAATGCGCCATTTTTCAGATTCATATTCCGTGTTTATGGCATAGAGTGAGCGCGTATAGTTTTGTACTGCATATTCAAATTCAATAATGATTCGACTATCTTTAGTAATCAAAATTTTATTGGTAAATAAAACATCAGCACGATTATAATCAATAATGTAATCTTCCTCTAAGCCCCGAGTCAATAAACGGCCATCAAGAAATACTTTTTCAGTTCCTGCAAGCACGATGATAAAACGTTCTCCATCTGCACCCTGCAATTGATATGGTCCCTGATTACCTTCTTGGGTGGCAAGGGTGTTTCTTGAAAATTTTCCTCTGGCAATAGCAATACTTGCTTTAGTTCTTAGGGTAGATTTATCATTGATTTCAAAGAGGTTTTCAGCGGTTGCCCCTTTAAGTTTTTTAAGATAATTTGTAAAATAACTATTGGGTCGTTGCAGTTCATAGTCTCCTGCGGTCAAAGAAGAGTTGCCTTTTTTTAACTGAATAAAAATCTTGTCAAACTCTTGAAGCTGTTGAGTATTGCCTTCGGGCTGTAGTGGAATATTATTATCGGTAATAGCAGCAAGGATTTCAACATCACCTCCAAGGCTTCCGGCTAATTGAAGATTAAAGCTGGAGTTTAAAACTAGATTTTGATTGTTGCCAAATGAAATCCCCCGAGCAAAACTTCCATTATAATCCAATCCTTGAAAATCGATTAAACCATCTTGCGCTTCATAAGGATTAATTTCGAAACCAATATAATCACCACTGGCATCCACTTCGATTTTGGAGGTGTCGATATGATTAGATGCTTTATATAAATCATAAGGCAAAATCTGATATTGTACCTGAATACTTTTTGGTTTATAGGATGCTGCCCAGTACAAAATGTTTTTTGAAAATAGGAAATCACTCTTCTGGATTGGTTTGCCCTGATCGTCCTGGATAAGAATCGAGGAAGGAATAATAGTAAGACTGTCTAATTTTAAAGGCAAACTATCTAACAAAATCGTCTTGGTTCGTTTATTAGAAAGTTGCTCAGTTTGTGCGAATCCACTACTGAAACAATAGAATAAAAACCCTATGCAAAATAAAATTCTTACCATTTAAAAAGGTTTGGCAGATTAAGTGCCTAAAACCTCGAAATTTCTTGATTTTTCAATTAAATACGTATCAAAAAGTATGATGGTAATAATACGTAGAAAAGAGTGGCTGTGGTACGTTGAAGTAAAAGAAATGATAAGAATTGGTAGCCTAGGTGCTAAAATTAATTTTTTTGTACAGTTTAGCCTCGATAAAAAGAATTTGTCCTGCTTTAAAAAAAGTACTATTTTAGCGCTTGACACAGCAAAGAAATAATGACTCTAAATCGATAAACATTTAACGAAACGAACTTTTTAAGTAAGCTTACTATAATGATAAAACAACTCTCTCTCTCTACAAAGCTATGTAATCAGACCTATCCTAAGATTGTTCTTTTCCTAGTTTTAAGCATGTTTTCCATACAAAGTCAGGGGCAAATAAAAGTAACGGGTAAAGTAGTTTCAGCATCCGAAGCGCCACAGGCATTTGCGAATATATTATTGCTATCTAAGGCGGATTCCAGTTTAATAAAAGGAGCTGTTTCGGATGATTTCGGTGACTTTGCGATAAACTTTGTCGAAGCCGGAGACTATTTGGTTGCCGTTTCAATAATTGGATATGAACCCACGTATACAAGTCCGTTTTCGGTGGTGGAAAAAGAAGATTATTCTATTGGGAAGATCGTAGTTCAGGAAAGTGGGACTCAATTAGAGGAGATTCAAGTGACCGCAAAAAAAGCACTTTATGAGCAAAAAATTGATCGTCTCGTCGTTAATGTACAAAATAGTATCACATTAGCTG
>CAYXQH010000020.1:16846-20534 GCA_964467425.1 uncultured Saprospiraceae bacterium | reverse complement strand
TAATGGAGAAAATATCAACAATGAATATAAAATACCTGCTATTTTTGCTGCTAGGTCTTAGCTTGCTATCCTGTTCTGATCAAAAAGAGGTCACTGTAGAACAAATCAAAAAAGATATTTTCGGTGTTACGATAGATGGGAAATATGGAGCCTATTATTTTAATGATCCAACAAGTTTTATTAGTGTGAGGATTGTTGACCAAAAAAGAACAGATGAAATCTTAATGGTAGACACTGAATTTATTTTAGAAGGAGATCAGGGAAATCAAAATTTTTATTATTTGCGTGCTATGTTAGAATTTATGTTAATAAATCGAAAATGGCGATTTGTTGAAGGTAAGCAAATTAAATATTTGAGAGACTATGGTTCTAAATCTTTCCCTGATTAAGCCATTAATCGAATAAGCAATGATGAGAAAAATACTAATTCTGATTGTTTTAGTCCCGCTTTTTTATAACAGTTTAGATGCATCGGTAATACCAGATTCTTTGGTGCAAAAGCTCAATAAAGTTGCTGGTGAAGAGCGTCTCGAAGTATGGAGATGGTGGCTTGGAGAAATTAATGCAACAAATAAAGAGTCTCGATTATCAGGAGTCGAAGAGGCCTGTAAAGAAGCATTTAATATACTCGATTCAGAAGAAGCTATATTATGGTGTTATGAAAGAAAAGTGCGTTTGGCAAGAAATCTCAGAATGCAAGGAGGAGGTCAAGAGGCTTATGATTTATTTATACACTATAAGAGCTATGCTGATTCCTTAGCAAATATTAATGAAGGAAAACATGAAACGTTAGCACTATGGCATTTTTGGTTTGGAGTCATAAATCAACGAGATGACGACGATGAGGCTGCGATTGAATCCTTTAATAAAGCAATGGCTATATATCATCATTTAGGAAATCGTTCTCATGATTTTGACTTGAATAGGTACTTAGCAATATCTCTTGAATCTGTTAATAGAGATAAGGAAGCTTTTGAACATTTTTATAGGGCTGATTCTATCGCGGACGTTGATTCTACGGTATCCTTATATAGTAAAACACTTTTAAAAAATAACATAGCCTACTTCCGTAGTAATATCTGGGAATTAGAAGGTGCTTTAGAATATTATGAACAAGTCATTCCAAACCTTGATCAGTTCAATAAAGATTATGGTGACAGAATAATGATTAACTACCTGGATACTAAATCAAGTATTGGACAAACGGACGAAGCGATAAAAGGCTTAGCAAAGCTCAATAGTGAAATAAATTATGATAACTACAATCTTATGGCCCATTTTACTGGGATATATTCGGCTTGTTTAGTGAGAGCTGGAAAAACTGCAGATGCAGGAGAAATGAATACCAAACATACCGATTATATTTGGAAGATTGCAAATAAGTCAAGAGAGGATGAGGTATTTAAATGGCAGATAAAATATCAAAGTAAAGAGAAGGAAGCTAAAATTAAGAGCTTAGTTTTAGAAGGAGAAAAAGAGAAAGCTAGATTCAATTTAAGATTGACCATTTTGATTGCTTTAAGTTTGTTGGCCTTAGGCATTCTTTCTTTTCTTTTGTATCGTAATAAAAATCGACGTCAACAAGAAGAGCTTCAACGACAGAGGGATATGGAAGTTATCAAAAACAGAGATCGATTGTTTTCTTCCATTACCCATGATATTCGAACACCGCTTGCCTTGATGATGGCACCACTCGAAAGAGCTGAAGGAAAGATTGTTGATACACAAATTAAATCAGATATAAATCTAGCGCAACGAAATGGAAAGCGTTTGATGGAATTATTTAATCAGATTCTTGATTGGAATAAAGCCGAGTCAAATGCGATGCAACTTAATAATCAGGTTGGTCAATTGGATATAAGTCTGGAAGCTCTTTGTAGCCGATTCGTTCAACAAGCTTCAGAGGAGAATATTATATTTAAGTATAACCTGGAATTACCAAAAGGACAGTTTGCACTTGATTACGATAAATTAGATAAGATACTTTCTAACCTTGTTGGAAATGCTATTAAGTTTTGTGAAAACGGAGAGTTTGTTCATTTAAATGCAAAACTCCAACAAATAGGTGACGCTTATCAAATAGAGGTAGACATTATAGACAACGGACCAGGAATTACAAAAACTGATCAGGACAATTTGTTTACTCGTTTTTATCAAGGCAAACAAGGAAAAATACATGGAGGAACAGGAATTGGTCTCGCTTTGGTTAAAGAGTTGGTTGCCCTTATGAAAGGAGATATACGTCTGGAATCTGAAGAACAAAAAGGAACTTCGTTTTTTGTTCATCTTCCGATTCAGAAAGTTGCAGACATGGAGATTTCGAAAATAGAAGAGGTAGGTGAAGAAAAATTTATGCAGAAAGCGAAGGGCGAAAAGCCATTTGTATTAGTGGTCGAAGACGAACCAGAGCTCTTAGAGTTTCTTCATTCGGCTTTGAGTGATCGATATAAAGTGGAGAGAGCTGGATCTGCTAATGTTGGAAAGTCTATTGCTATTAGTCAAATACCAGATATTATTATTTCCGATTGGACGTTGCCAGATAATAACGGCGGTTGGTTATGTCAACAAATTCGTCAAAATCCGCTGACAAGTCATATTCCAATTATTATTCTAACAGCGCATTCTACGGATAGTCATCAACAAGAAGCATTTCGATCTGGTGCAATCGCCTGGATGGCTAAACCTTTTAAATTGGAAACACTGCAAAGACAAATTAAAACCATCCTCGATCAGCAAGTTCGAAGCCAATTGCTTTGGTCTAAAAATCAAGGTTCAGGTATATTGGGCATAGATAATGAAACGGAGTCTGCTCCTATTGATCCTTTTCTAAATGAGGTCATTCAACATATTCAAAAAAATATGGGCGATGAATTTTATAGTGTTGAAAAACTGGCTAGTCAAATGAATTTAAGCCGAACCCAGCTTTTTAGAAAGGTGAAAAACGTTACAGGGGCTAGTCCAGTAAAACTTTTGATCCATCATCGGCTCGAAAAAGCCAGAGAATTGCTAAAACAATCCACTCAGACTATCTCTGAAATCGCTTTTGAAGTCGGATTCTCCGATCCAAATTACTTTAGTCGGGTATATAAAAAGCATTTTAGCGTAGCTCCTTCCGAAGATCAGCGCTAAAAATTACTCTTTTTTATACTCCTCATCATGGTTTACTTTCAATTTCTTTGCAAGATTAATGATGTAATTCATTAATTATTGGTGCTTTTATCTTTTTTCAAGCTTTTCTTTCATTTTTTTCACTTTTTTTCGAATGGAACATTTTTCATAACTGACTGATAATCAGGGTGAATAATGTTTCATTTTGGTAAAAATGATGCATGCTACATTATTCAAGGTTTTTGCATCAAAAGTGAAGGGAAAACAGCTGCTCTTACCCCCATCTTTGTATCGAACGAACAACAAAAAATATAAAGTTCTTTATTATTTATTAATCATTAAAAAGTATCAAACATGAAAAATTTAAAAGAAATCAAAAGCTCAATCACACAAAAAGATTTAAACAAAGTATCTCTAATAGATACGCTAGTATTGAAAAACATTAAAGGCGGAAGAACAGGTTGTCCACCACCATACATTGGATAATCAAAACATCAAATTGTAATTATTTATTAAACATTAAAAAAGTATCAAACATGAAAAATTTAAAAGAAATCAAAAACGTAATCACACAAAAAGA
>CAYXQH010000020.1:0-16746 GCA_964467425.1 uncultured Saprospiraceae bacterium | reverse complement strand
AAAAACATTAAAGGCGGAAGAACAGGTTGTCCACCACCACACATTGAATAATCAAATCACTGAATCGTAATTAATTATTAATCATTAAAAGAAAATATCAAACATGAAAAATTTAAAAGAAATCAAAAGTTCAATCACACAAAAAAACTTAAACAAAGTATCTCTAATAGATGCACTAGTATTGAAAAACATCAAAGGCGGAATCAACTGTCCACCTCCAATTGGCAATGATTAAGCAGAAAGATTAAAGCTTAAAAAACTGATTCGCGAAAAAATGCCTGAGTAGATAAAAGAGCTCAGGCGTTTTTTATTTTCCTTTTAATTTCCATCCAATCAGCACCGGCGCAGCAAAACCTACCGCATTACAAGTGCCATGCACAGCATACATCCAGGGGATTGTTAAGGTTTCAATAATGAAGACATGCCGCCATCCATAACAAAAAGCGAGCGACATGCCAGCGATGAGTGCAAGTCCACCAACGGCAAAGCACATTTTTTGAATCCAGTTTTTAGTTCGTATGCCTAACCTTAAATGGAGTATACCTACGAGTGTTCCGGATAGAGTCATGATTGAAACACTGAGTACTTCTATCCAGACCGGCCAATTGAAATGAGAAGATGAAATCCCAAGTGCAACCAAAGGAATTCCAATAATGATTCCGATAGCTGTTAGCTTATAAATAATACTTACTTTGGTTTCTACTAACCAGCTTGTTACGAGCGGCAAAATGAATCCGGCATAGTGGAAATGTACGCCAGTCAATAAAATAATCGTTGGATCATAACCTAGAAAAGGAATATCCAAACGATCAATAGCAGCCCAAATTATTCCAACAGGGAGATATAAATAGGCAGCTAATTCAACGTATTCGTGCAGCTTGTTCTTTTTTAATAGAATTGCCTCATTTAGTTTTTTAAACAAAAAAATCAAAGAATAAATTAGCCAAGGAAGAATAAATAAACTTGAATAAATTCCTTTTGGAAAGTGATAGGCTGTTGCAAACAATAAACCGCAACTAACAGCGATCCAAATAAGCCAATTTGGTTTTTTGATGATGTGAAAAGCTAAGGGGATAAGCCAAAGTGGCGCTGCAATTAAAAGTATCTCTACATGACTTAATTCAAAGATAGAATAAGGTATTCGGTCTGCAACAATAAGTAACCAAATGCTAAAGCCTAGAAGAATAGGAGCAAGTGATTTTATGGTAGAATAGTTTTTCATGAAATAATTTTTTTGACCATCTATCAAAAATCTACATTCCGTTCAAACCCAATTCTTTCATCCGAGCCATAGACTCCCGAACAAATTTTCTTTGATAACTTCGTGCAATTGGATATCCGATCTTCGCAGCCCAGAATGCAGGCTTCGAAAAGGCTTTGATATGATAGTATACATTTCCGTCCTTGTCTCGATCTATCCAAAAACATTCTTCGCCTTGTTCCACATGCCCTTCTAAGGTTCCATAAGCAAAGCCAAAGCGATCATGCTCATCAAAGGTATACACGATTTTTGCAGAGTTAATCCACCAGATTCCAAAAAGCTTAAATAATACTGCAACAACATTGCCTTCCAGCAGCGGTGTTTTGTCATCATAGATTTTCGTCCATCCTACTGGAAATTGCTGCCAGTTTTTTAAAGCTGTTTTTGCATTTTGCCAAACCTCTTTTCCTTTACCAATAAAAATAGTATTTAGATCATTGTCAAATCCTTTGACCTGCTCCATTTTAGTCCCATACTGATCTTGATAGCTAAATTCTGCGGATTGCTTTTGCTTTAAAAAACGATTTAGCAATGGAATGGAAGGATATTTAATCGTGGCTTTCATGTATCTTTTCTTATAAAACAAAATAGTCTTTCAAATGTTTCAAAAAATAATGAAAGCTTATTTAAGGACATAACAAAAGCTGATCAGAAGTATGACCAGCTTTTGTTATAGGTTGTGGAAAAGGGCGTTTATCTTTTAAAGTTTTACGAAATTTTTGAAAATTATATCATTTTGGGTATGGATAGAAATAAAGTAAGTACCTGCAGGTAAATCATCGGTATCAATACTAATTGCTCGATCTATATTATCGAAAGATTTCAATAAGGTTCTGTTGATATCAAAAATAAGGATTGTAGATTGTTCCGTAGGTTTTGTAATGTTAAGTGTTCGTTGTGTTGGATTCGGGAAAACAGAAACATCTTTTTTTAAAGTATTTAGTTTACGAACTACTACAATATTCGAATATTCAAAGTTTCCATTAAAATCAATTTGTTTTAAGCGATAATAGTTATCTCCTTTTAATGGAGTAGCATGGATAAATTTATAATTCTGAATAGAAAAACTGGTTCCCTGACCTTCAACACGACCAATGTAATCAAAGGAGCTTCCATCCTCACTCCATTCTACCTCAAAGCGTGCATTGTTTTCTTCGGAAGCAGTAGCCCATTCTAATAATATTGTTTCATTTTTTTCTTCTGCTAAAAAATGTAAATACTCTACTGCTAAGGGAGATTTACCTATATCAATTCCATTCAAGGTACTTATGAACGATGTTGAAGTTAAGGTTTCAGAACAAGGTCCAGGTGTTGAAGCGGCTACATCTTCTAGATACACCGTAAAAATAATACCTCCAATCATATCTGAAGCGTTCAAACCTGTATCAAGATAAGGATTCACATCATAGTTATTCCTAGCACCATTCAAATCTCCTGTCGGATTACAGGGAGAAGAGACCTCGGTTGTAACTGTACTCGAGGCAGTATAAGCTCCAGCTCCACTAGTTAACCATGAATTCGTTCTGGCTGCTGGTGCTATACATGAAGTATTGGATGCACCGTCTTCGCCATCATAATAACCATTATAAGTTGCCATATTGTAAGGTGCGCCAGACATATTTAAAAACACTAGAGAACTTGATTCATGAGCTTGTCCTGCCGTATTAACGCTTGACATATTTACTGTCATATCTGCTGCGCTGATATTCACATGAGAAGCAAAGGTTATTTTAATTTCATACCCTCTAACATTTCCTGTTGCGGATTCATTCGCACTAGAATTTCCCATTGGAATGGAGCCACGTAATCCAGAAGTAGTCTGAGTAATATCATGTGTTGAACCGCCAAAAGCATCAATAACACAGTTTTCTCCATTGTCATAAACATCATCAAAAACATGGATTATTTTAAACTCAAATGTAATATCTTCCACACCGCCTGCAGTAGAACAATCTCCATTTGTTTCATCCCAAATATCAAAGCTTTGAACACTGTTGTCGTTTGCACCACTGCTTGCACCATTAACAATGTCAGATCCACTTACAGTAGAAAAAACAAATTTGCCAGCGCTGCTTCCAAAATCTAGATCGCACTGACCTAAGGTAATTTTATAGGAAAATATTATTAGAAAAGTAATTAGTAATTTTATTTGCATGACATTATTACTATAGCTTTGTCATTAAAAAACTAGCGACAATAATGCCAAACTAAAGCAGAACACTAGGGCAATGAAGTGTAGAAAGTAATGATTATGGGTGATTTCAGATAAGCCTTAGTTTTCAAAAATCCTTGTAAAAGAATGGAAAGCCACTGTCTTTACTTTAATAAAATAGCTCTCCTTCTTAAATTAGAATATTTATTTTTTCTACCGCAGCTTTAAACCGTTCTTCAAAATTTCCAGAAATAACTGTATAGTTTTGATTGCGACTTTCTAACTCCTGGCGGAGTCGTTCGAACTGCCATTCGCGAATGTTTTCATATTCGCGTGTCCCGTCATCTACCCAGGGGATATCGGGTTTTAAGAGTAAGAAAAGATCATAGCGACGAAGGTGATTTATTTCATAAATCCATTGCGGAGCATTCTTTATAAAAACCTCTGCCCAGATTTGGGTGACAATCAAATCTGTATCGCAAAATAGTATTTTGTTAGAAAACCGAGCGGCTTCGTCTTCTTTAAGCAATTGACCGGCTGCAATATGTGAGAAGTCTAGCCCCGTTAAGTCAGCGTCAGAATTCCCAACCATTTCACAATATTCACGACCATATTCCTCTACGAAATTAGTCAGAAAATAATCAGCTAGTTTTTTAGCGAGAACAGACTTGCCAACAGACTCCGGACCTGTTAGCACAATTCTTTTAATATAGTAAGGTCGCACTTCTTGTGGAATGAATTCCCAGTTTTTATAAGGATCGTTCCGAACAGCCGTTTCAGAAACAGGAAAGATTTTTTGATCGAGATCAACAAGGATATGTTTGGCATCCAAATACTGTGCAAGCTCCTCACCATAGCCTTCGGGTGAATAAAATTTATCAACGCCGTTTGGACAGTTTCGAAGTATGGTATCTTTCCATATTGACCAAAAGGATTCGTGCTCTGAAGGTTCTTGCGGATTTTCATCTGTTACATGGATGACTCTAAGGTCGGGGAAAATTTCCTTAAGCCAATAATAACGAAGTGAGCCGGGGATGGGGTCTTTTTGAATAGAACAAACCATTACCGTCAACTCATCAACTTGCTTCACCGCAGTTCTGATAAGATGTAGATGTCCCGTGTTTGGGGGCATAAACTTTCCTAAAACTAAGCCTCTTGTAACTTCCATTCTTTTCGCCAGGTTATAAGCCCACTGCTTGCCATCACTAGAAAAATAACATACAAACCAGAGGTGACATAAAGCTCTTTATAATAAAACAATCCAATATACATGATGTCGGCAATGATCCAGAGTACCCAATTATCTAAAACCTTTCGAGCTAATAAAATATTTGCAATTAGACTTATTGAAGCAACGGTAGCATCAAGATAAGGGACATCGGTATCAGAAAATCGATCAGAGATATAACCAATCAGAAGAATTAAAACGGTAATTAACAGGAGATTAAGTAATTGTTCGCGCAAACTGAGTTTTTTAATCGGAACCTGCACTTCATCGTCTTTCCTACCATTGAGCCAATAATACCAACCATAGATACTCTGGATTAAAAAGACCACCTGGAGCCACATGTCTGCATACAGTTTAGATTCATAACAAATGTAGAAAAATATGCTGACGCCAATAATACCCATCGGCCAGGTCCAGATGTTTCTTAAAACGGAAAGTAATACGCAAGCCAATAAAAACCCACTTGCAATCCATTCATAAATTGTCATAATTTATTTTTATCATTGAAGCTGTTTGAACATAACTTCGTTGCTAATATAACCTTGTCTAAGTGATTTTTAACTATTTTAAAAAATAAAAAGATGGAAGCCCATGTTTCGACTCTACAAAACAGCTAAGTGGATTGTCTTGGAAAAAGAAACTCAATTTTTTTCTTTAACTCAAAACTCCTGGGATGATTTAGTCAATAAGGATGACCTGTTTTCTTATTTGAAAAATGTAAAAGGAGAACCGATTGATTTTGATTATAAAAATGTCGAAGCTCCTATCCATTCTCAAGAAATCTGGGCATCAGGAGTGACCTATTTTAGAAGTAAAGAGGCTCGGATGGAAGAATCAAAAAACTCAGGAGGAGATGATTTTTATGACAAGGTGTATGATGCAGATCGACCAGAATTATTTTTTAAATCGACAGCTTCCAGAGCTGTTGGTCCAAATGCGCAGGTAAATATTCGTCGGGATTCTTTCTGGAATGTACCCGAACCAGAGCTCACTCTTTTTATTAATAAAAATCAAAAAATTGTAGGCTATACGATTGGCAATGATATGAGTTCTCGTGATATCGAAGGAGCAAATCCTTTATATCTGCCACAAGCTAAAACGTATGAAAAAAGTGCTGCCATTGGTCCATGTCTTCTGGTCGTAGAAAATCCTATTGCTCCGACAACCATAATTTCTATCACTATTTTTAGACAAGAAGAAAAAGTGTTCGAGGATAATATTTTGATCAATCAAATGAAGCGTAGCCATGAAGAGTTGGTAGAATATCTGTTTAAAGAATGTAATTTTCCAACAGGCTGCTATCTGATGACCGGAACAGGAATTGTGCCGCCGAATGAATTTACCTTAGCTGAAAAGGATCGCATTCGAATCTCTATCGATGGAATCGGGACGCTTGAAAATTTTGTAGGTACCGGTTTATAAAGCCATAAATAAGCCAGCTGCAATAGCTGCTCCAAGGATAGGCCCCACAATTGGTATCCATGAATAACTCCAATTGCTATCGCCTTTTACTTTTCCCATCGGTAAAATAGTATGCATGATTCTTGGACCAAGATCTCTTGCAGGATTAATCGCATAGCCGGTATTTCCTCCAAGGCTCATGCCAATAGCTATAACAATTAAAGCAACAGGAAGTGCTCCGATAGATCCAAGGCCAACGGTTTCATTGGCTATAACGGTTGAACTAAATTCAGGCTCTGCAAAAAACAAAACCAGAAAAACTAATGCGAAAGTGCCTATTGCCTCTGAAACTACATTAAGAATTGGATTGCTGATTGCTGGTCCTGTAGAGAAGGTTCCGAGTTTTGTCGCTGCGTCATCGGTCTGGAAATAATGATCGCGATAAGCTAACCAAGCTAGAAAAGCGCCAAGCATGGCACCGATCATCTGAGCTAAAATAAACAATCCTACTTTTGCCCATGCGAATTTGCCAGCTATGGCAAGGCCAATAGTCACTGCAGGGTTTAGATGTGCTCCACTCACAGGGCCGGCAACGACTACACCTGCAAATACTGCAAAGCCCCATCCGAAACTAATAAGCAACCAACCACCTTCATTACCGTAGGTTTTAGAAAGGGAACTATTAGCGTTTACGCCAATACCCAAAAGGAGTAAAACCATCGTTCCTACAAGCTCAGCAATAAAAGGAGTCATTGTTTTTCGTTTTGTTGTTAATGTTTTGCAATAAGCGTTAACTTTGTGAAGTGAATATACTAAAAAATATATTTTATAATGAAAGATCAATTTACGCATTTAGATAAAGATGGAAATCCATCAATGGTTGATGTGGGAGCAAAGGCAATAACAAAACGAGTCGCGATTGCAAGAAGTAAAGTTGTTTTAGAGGATAAAATTCTTCAGCAACTAGAAAACGATGATATTCAAACTAAAAAAGGCCCTGTTTTTCAAACAGCAATTATTGCAGGGGTAATGGCAGCAAAAAAAACGAGCGAATTGATTCCTCTTTGTCATCCTTTAAGTCTGGATAACTGCCAGGTTCGAATTTTTTTGAACAAGGACAAAGAAGTCGTTGTTGAATGTGAAGCAAGTGTTACCTCCAAAACAGGCGTGGAAATGGAAGCTTTGACTGGCGCATCCGTCGCTGCTTTGACGATTTATGATATGTGTAAAGCTTTTTCGAATAATATTATTATCAAAGAAACACGTTTGATTAAAAAAACGGGCGGCAAAAGCGATTTTGAATTAGAAGAATAACTAGTTTCGCGATTAATGTTAAAAAAAACGAAGAATCACGATGCATTTTCTTTGTGCCTCTGTGATAGAATAAAAACCACAGAGTCACAGATTTGATTAGCGTTCTTATTCGTTCACAAGAGTGAAACCTTAAAGTCCAATGTGCCTCTGTGTTTTAAAAAAAAGGAAACACAGAGGCACCGAGATATATGTGAAAAGATGTTGTTTTATAAATCTCTTGAAAGAATTAAAGATTAACGAAAATGAAAAAACACCAAAAACATACAGCATTACATCGACCAAGTCTCGGAAATTTCAGCCGTCAGGAATGGGCGATTTTAGGAACGAACTGTGGTGCTATTCAAAAGTTATCTAGAGCAATTATTAGCCAATTACATTCGAACTATAGCCTAGGCTATGTTGATGCCGATCATAAAAGTGAAGATGATAAACCAGAAGTTACCATTGAAAATGCCTTGAATAGTGGTGTTCATCTGGAGTATATTGACAAGATTGACTTTCATCGCTTTGACACCAAAAATAATTTTAATGAATTTCAATATCGTCAATGGTTTAATGAGCAGGATGCTGTTTTGGTTAACGGAAATCATTTTAAAGGAAAGCAACAAGTTGTAGTGATCGATCAAAAGAAAAAAGATTCCTTGCATAGAAAGCTGGATCGTTTGACCGATGTTCAACTTTTTCTATTAGCTGAAGGAGAAACGGAGATTTACGATTTTCTAAAAGATCATATTGAAAATTGGGAAAGCATACCGCAGCTTCAATTATCACAAGCCACAGAATTATCGCAATGGATTTCAGGCGAATTAGAAAATAACGTGGCTCCATTAAACGGCTTGGTGCTTGCCGGAGGAAAAAGTCAGCGGATGGGAAAAGACAAAACGAAGCTGAGTTATCATGGTATTCCACAAACGGAATATGTTCAGAATCTGCTGGATGGTTTTTGTGCGAAAACTTTTGTCTCTTGCCGCGAAGATCAGGCACAGCAATTTCAAACAGAGCAATTGATAAAAGATACCTTCACAGGGCTTGGGCCATTTGGTGCAATAGTTTCCGCTTTTCGCGAAAATCCAAATACTGCCTGGTTAGTGATGGCTGTAGATTTACCATTGGTTGATGAAGCTTTTTTGCAAGAGTTAGTTTCAAAAAGAAACCCTTCAAAAAATGCCACTGCTTTCTTGAATCCTGAAACAGGTTTCCCAGATCCATTGATTACAATTTGGGAGCCTAGAAGTTATTCTACCCTGCTACAATTTTTAGCACAGGGGTATTCCTGTCCGAGAAAAATGCTTATTAATTCGGAAATTGAATTGATCGAAACAGCACAAGCTGTCAAATTAAAGAATGTCAATAATCCGGAGGAAATGGAAGCCGTTCAGGCATTGTTAAAGAAAAAATAAAATTATCGGAATTTATCCTCGAATCCATAGAGGATCAGCGATTTACGAGTGAAATTCCTGAATTAGTTATAAACAATTCTTAGTGAAATAATAAATTCTCGCTATTTTGCAGTTATATTTTTCTATAAAAAGATATTAAACAATAACGAATGGTAAATAAGCCTGATGGAGAATTGTTAGAGATCCTTCGCGGACCAAACGAAATAGCCCGGGATAGAGCTTTGTCAGAAGTGTATCGCCGGACTTATTCCATGATTGAGCGGATGATTGTCAGCAATAGTGGCTCCGTAGCTGATGCAGAAGATATCTTTCATGATGGTCTGATTAGTTTTTATAAACAAGCTCAAAACGGACTCACTTTAACTTGTGCATTAAAGACGTATATGTATTCTATCTGTAGAAATCTATGGTTGAAACGATTACGAAAAAGTGGCCGGAATGATCGGCTCGAAGATCAGCATAATGAAGTAGTAGAAATGGGAAATGATCCCGAAGCGTTTTTAATCGTTGATGAATGTTCTGGGTTGGTTGCAGAGAGTTTAAAAAAGCTCGGAGAAGATTGTAGAAAAATTATTGTCTACGCTTATTTTGATCAGTACAAAGCAGATGAAATTGCAAAATTAATGAATTATGCTACCCCGCAGGTAGCTCGGAATAAAAAGTCTAGTTGTTTAAAAAGGTTTAGAGAGCAAGTGTTAGAAAAAGGAAAAGTTGACGATTCACTTAAGCAGTGTCTCGAAGCTTATCTGTAACAAAATTAATTTTAGGCTTTAAAAACCACATCACTATGCCAGTAGAATTTTCACAAGAAATAATAGATCAGTACTTGAGTAAGCAACTCAAGGGCGATCAGTTGTCTGCTTTCGAATCTAAAATGAGCAGCGATGCCACCTTCAAGAAAGAGGTGGAGACTCAGGCTTTTATCCACCGGGGTGTTAATAAGTTTGGGGAAGATGAAATGCGTTTAAAACTAAAAAAGATTAGAGCAGAAGTATTAAGTACTGATCAAAAACAAGAGGAAAATACGGAAGCTAAAGGAAAAGTTGTTCCTCTTGGAAAGAGAAAGAAACAAAACCCGGTGTTGAGATGGAGTATGGCTGCGTCGATTGCATTAGCGCTTGGGGCTGCTGTTTACTTTTTTGCGACACGACAAAATATCTCCGGTCAGGATTTATATGCTAATTATTACCAGCCTTTTTCTGAAGATATTAATGTTCGGAATGTTACCGCTGAGGATATTGCTAATCAGGCAAGTCAACTTTATCAAGGTAAAAAATATAAAGAAGCCTTGCCTTTGTTTTTACAAATTTTAGAAGCAGAACCAAACAACGCAGAGGTACAACTCGCTAGTGGTATTTGTCAGTTGGAAACCGATAATTTAGAAAAAGCGATACAAACCTTTTCTGCAGTATCCAATCCTTTGTTTAAAGATCAGGCGCAATGGTATCTCGCGATGATCTTTCTCAAACAGAGCGACATGGCGAATGCCAAGACCGTTCTGGAATCTATTAAGGAAGGAGATTATAACTACGCAAAAGCGCAGGAGATTTTAGATGCTTATTAATTAAAATAATTTTTTCATCTTACTTTTTATCGGATTAAATAGTCTCCTGTGAAACTAGTTTTTTTATTAAGACAATTTGCCCAAGATGATAATAGCAATGTTCTATCATACAGGTAATATTCCGATAATAGTTGCCGTATTTTTCTTCCACAAAAGGTGCATGCAATTGTTCTTCTGACATTTGTTCTACAAGGGATGCAAACCGTTCGCCATCTGTCCACATTTTCTCTCGCAAGTTTTCCCAATCTTTTGCTGATTTGATCGGAGGCAGATCATAGCTAAACTTATCTCTAATATCGAGCGAGCCCCCTTCTAATACCTTGATCACACCTGCTACATAATAATTGACATGGAAAGCAAGCGCTGCTATGGTGTTTAAGGAGCCGACTTTTGTTTGGGCCTGCTCTACGGATACACTTGATAATTGGTCCTTCAAATTGGTATTCGCCACCCAAGTGCCATTTAAATATACTTCTCTAAACTGGTTTGCAATTTGTGTAGATAGCTTCATACAAGGAAATAGCTTATTTTAAAAAAAATTAAGATATACACTCTAGCCTCTTTCTAATGATCACATCCTATATGACTGCCAATTGGAGATCCTGCAGGCATATCGACAGCAGGTTTTTTCTTCCAATCAGAAGGATCGTTTTTATATTGTTTTATTTTACTAAAGGCTAATAAAAAATGCGCTTTTCGCTCTTCGGAATAAGGCTGTTCTTTTTTTAGCTGAGTCTCTAAATTTTCAATAGCCAATAAACACAAAGCTTGTGTTTGAGCATTTGCTCTTTTGTCTATTGCTAAAGTCATAATGCGATCGAGTATCAATTGGTCACACATTCTTTGAATAGCAGCTTCATAAGCGTTGCCTTCTCTGTTCCAGCCAAGTGTAATTAACTGATTCAGTACATCATGAAAACTAAAATCACTAGTGCCCATTTCGTGATGCTGCACCAAACGATTTGCTCTATGCGGATGAAGTATTGCTTCGAGTGTTGCATCGGCAGAGCTTTCCGCAACAGCAATCGGGTCAAAAGTTAGTCCTGTTTTACTTTTAAAACTTTCTCTGGTACGAGAATAACCAATAGGTTTTGGAGGGATAACTTCCAAAACGTTTTTGGGCAGAATTAGAAAATCTGGTTTAAGACTTTCCAGAAGTGTACTCATGGCAACTCGTTGTTTTTTATCTCCTACAACCTTGTGAAATTTTTGACCATCCATACGAGTACTATATTGATAATCAACTCCGCCAATAAATTTCGATACTGCTTCCATCTGATAGCGATGAGAAAGGTATAATGGAACTAAGACCTCTTCTAGTGTAGCCATGGGGGCATTTGGAGGGATATTGTTTTCTCCAAAGTTTTGAAGCGCTTTTTTTCGGACAGCGGAAAGGCGCTTGAACTCTGCAATTGCATCAGAGCCATTATCCCAAAGGTGAGCATATGGATGTGCACCGCCTAAAGGTCGAGCATCTCGATCAGAAATATATTTTAAACCAAGGCGATTGTTTTCGATAAGAATATCTTGTAGCGCTTTTTCAACATTAATATTTTCTGGAAAATCCTGATAGCCGTAAAGTACGGTTCGTTTATCCCAGTGACCTATTTTATCATCGTAAGCTTTTGAAAAGTCCATCGACCCATCGCTTTTTAAGGTGATATAAGGATGTGGATAATCCATGACGGAAGCTCGATCGTTATAGCTTGCTGCAAAGTTGTGTGCTAATCCAATTGTATGACCAACTTCATGCGCAGATAACTGGCGTAACCTTGCCAAAGCCATTTCCTGCATTTCTTTGGATACAGACTTACCGGTTTCATAAGGCGAAATTAATCCCTGAGCAATCAGAAAATCCTGACGAACCCGCAAGGAACCCAATGAAACATGTCCTTTAATTATTTCTCCGGTACGCGGATCAATAACGCTCGAACCATAAGACCATCCTCTCGTTGCGCGATGTACCCATTGGATAAGATTATAGCGAACATCCATCGGGTCTGCACCTTCAGGAAGGATTTTTACTTGAAAAGCATTTTTGTATCCTGCTGCTTCGAAAGCTTGATTCCACCACCTTGCTCCATCTAATAAAGCCGATCGAACCGGTTCCGGAGCACCGGGATCAAGATAATAAATGATCGGTTCCACCGCCTCGCTTACCGCAGCCATTGGATTTACTTTTTTCAAACGATGACGAGTAATCCATCTTTTTACAAGTGGCTGATCAATTGGAGTCGCATAATCCTGATAGCTCGTTTCAAAATAACCACAACGCGGATCAAAAATTCTAGGCTCATAATTTTGGTCAGGTAATTCAATAAAGGAATGATGTTGTCGTACGGTAACCGCTTCTGGCGAAGGGGTCACGTCTCTGATATAATCGCCGCTCGGAGTCCCTGTAAATGTAAGAGTGGCTTCCAGCTCTGTATTTTTCGGAAAAGCTTTGCAACGAGGTAAGTAAACTGCAGAGCGAAGCGGGTCGAGTCGATAAGCACCTTGCTTGGATTCTTTTAATCGACCAATAACGTTATGTGCATCGCGTAGTAGAAAAGGTGTAGCGTCTACCACGACTTTTGCGCTTTCTGTTTTTACCACTTTAAAACCCCAAAGCACGGACTGTGCAAAAGCTTCTTCTACAGATTTTCGTTCTGCAGTATTATTACTTACTGCTCGAAAGCCATAATTCATTTGGGTTAATAAAACCTTAGGACCAACTTTTGAAAACTTGACTACACGCTCCTTACCTAATTGACCTCGATCCAAGCCGATGTCATTGGAGCCAACTCCGGCGGCAAGGGAATTAACATATAAAAACTCGGTATCAAATTGATCAATCTCCAGCAATATTCTTCCTTTCTCTTCATCCCAATAAAAGTCAAGATAACCTTTGGAGGCTTTCATGCTCTTTAATGGAGAGGTTTTGGAACTTGATTGGATTACTTTCTCAGGTGCTTGAGCACTCGCTTTTTGTAGATTAATAGTACAGGCTAAGACAATTAACGAGGCTAAAAAGAGGAGTGAATAGTTCTTCATTTTGACTATAGGTTATTTGCTGTGAAAATAGGGAATTAAATTTACATTTAACCTTCCTGCTTTTTGGCATTGCCCCAAAAAGTAGGCAAAAAGGTCTAGGCCTGTTGATCTTTTGACTAAAATTCAAATCCTATCCCGCTCACAACCCGAATCGTTCACCCTTTTATAAAATTGAAGATTAATTAAATTAATATTGGAAAGGGCTCTCTTGCGGGTTCCTCTTTTTTCAATACCTATTTGTATTTCTTAACGTCAAAACCTCATAGGGCCAATTCAGAAACACAAATTTTTTTGAATTCAAAGATCTTGCTGATTACCAGATTTAACCAGAGATCGTAATGAAGATTTTAGAACCCTGAATGTCACGGGTGACTTCGAGTCCTTGACTAATGAGGAATTTGCGAAGGCGAGCTGCAAACTTAGATGGGCGATAATTTTTGTTTGTTTTGGGGTCGATAGCTGGGATTTTTACTTTGTCGATAATCATCTTAGTAGCGGTAACCCCTTGAACATGGAAGTAAGATTGGTTCGCATTTTCTTCAAACCAGTTTTCTAAAACATCAGATAGTAAATCATGGTCTTCTCCAATTTCGCTGTCCATGTCAATAGCTGAATCTTCAGCTATTCCAATGTCGACAGCAATGATTCGACCGTTGTGAATCATGTCTTGAAAAGAAGCCTGTAGGGAAAGGGTAAATTCTTCGAGGAAGGTGTCGATTGCTTTTTCGGTTAATTTTTCGAAATTCTCTGTATAAAATTTTGGAGAATGACCGAGTTTGTTGACTAAAGATAAGCCTGTAAAGGCATCGTATGCAGTGAGGATAACAGTTACGGAATTTCCTTTAGGGGTTAAAATAACTTGCGTTTCAGATTCTATATAAATATCTGCTGCGGAAAGCTCTATGATTCTTTTTTTGATGGACGACTGTTGGTTGGTGGTAATAGCTTCCTGGTTGTTGAGTTGTTTTAATAAAGCTCTAAAATCAATCGTCTGAATTCCTTTTTGGTCCAGACCGTCCTTGACACGACTAATCGCAGTACGGATGGGGCCGCCATGCTCGTGTTCAAAAACATTACGCAAATTCTGATCTTCTTTTACAAAAGGAATTACCATCACCGTAGGCTGTATTTGAGCAACAGGTGTAGATTCCTGAGCATCATACTGCCCTGAAGCAGTAATAAAAATAAAAAGGCCGACCAAGAAGAAAATTACTTTTTTCATATTCTAGTAATGATAAGATTTGCAAACAAGTTTTGCGCCAGCATTAATTTTTTGAAGGAGTTTTTTCTTGCCGCGATAAATCTTACAAAGTGAAAAATGGCCGCCGGTATCCATTCGTTTTACTCTTAACATGCCGATCGGAATTTCTCTAACCAGCGTTTTACCATCAACGTTTTCTTCCGAAACTTCATAAACCTGTAGATAGGAGTTTTTGGTTAAGCCGTTTTTAAAGCCACCATATAAAAGCACATGTTTTGCTTTTTTATTTCCTTTCATTTCCAGGATTTCTACAATGTCAAAAGAAAATGGAAATGTTTTGGCTACAAGGTCTTTGATAAATTTGTCAATACCATTAATAGAACCCTTATAGGTTTCATCTGCTTTAACTATACCGGTTTTTACGTCAACAATTTTAAGCGTGAAGCTGATATACGTGATCGAGTATATTTGGTCCACCTCTGTTGAAAGCGGAGCAGCAGCTGGTCTAGAAGAATTAGTTTTTGATTTTGGTTTTTCTTTCTCTTTACTTCTTGTTCCGACTTTTGGTTTATAGGCTGTGTTATTACTCGAAGCTTTAGCAGTACCTCTGCTAGGTGTTTTTGTCGATTTTGAATTTGTAGTGGTTCTAGTCGTTTTGCCAGAAGAAGTCCTCGGAGATGTTCTGGGAGACGAAGTCCTGGGAGTCGTGCTAAAAACTTTCTTAGAACTAGAATTAGTTTTTGCAGGTACTTCCTTTATTGAAGAAGTCGATTTATTTGGTGTTCTAGAAGTTGTTTTGGGTTTAGTGGTTCTGCTTGTTCCTGTCGATCTACCATACCCATGCCGGGGGTTTCTTGATTGCGGACTACTTTTCCGAGTCTGCTTGGTAAATGAAGAAGCATTCCCTTTTACAATATAATCGGCACCAATCGCTTTTCCTTGCTCAATAATGTAATTATCAATCAGGTTTTTCTGCATTTCGCGTTCTTGTGAAACTCCGTCCAACAACTGTCTGGTGACGATGTTAAATCGATTTGCTTTATAGAAAGCAGATTCCAAATATCTGTCAATTTTTACAGCTTTATATTTCGGGAGATCGGGTGCTTCCAATTTTAAAATTCCTACAGAGGGAATATCATCTTGTGTCCAGCAACACTGAACGAAAAAGAAACTGATAAAAAAGAGGAGTACGTATTTCTTCATTTTAATATTTTTAAAATCCATAGCCATCAACCCAGCCAATAAAATCTTTGAAATTACATTTTAAATCTTTGCCTTCTTCTATAAGCCTTTTTAGTTTTTTGTTACCGTGTTTGACTTTACAGATTGCCGTTTTTTCTTTTATTTCTTCAATAACCAAGGAGCCGGCATCGATTTCACGAATGACCGATTTTCCTTTTATAATATGCTCATGGTCATAATAAACATAAATTTTGTCACCAACCCTTAATCCGTGGAAAGTGCCTGCATTAATACCTATGGTGTTAATTGATTTATCACTTTGATCAATAGGATCCAATAATTGCACTTTTAATGGGACCAGACTTTTGAGCCTTGCTCTTATTTTAGGAGTTAATCTAAGTTTTGCATAATGAACAGCGCGTTTATGGTCTTTTCGGTCGATGATTGACCGCTTTAAGTAATCTCTATGTTCAGAAGATTTTGAAGAAAATACAAGACTTTCCACCAACTCTCCTGTTTCTACTTTATACATATTGAGCGTCACCCAAAGTGTCGCAGCATTGGTCCAGTGCATTTCAAATTTTTCTGGTGTAACAACGACACTGTCTTTTATAACTTGTTTTTGAGTAACCAGTTTTTCATGTTTGGAAGACCATTCGGTATCTCCAAATACAATTTGGAAAAAATAAGGAGCAACAGTTTGCTTGTTCTCTTTTCGGTCTTTTTCCATTTCTAGAAAAATGTCTTCACCAACATTTGCATCGTAAAAATCTTCCTGCGTTTTTACAATTTTATACCTTGGTACTTTCTGGATTTCCAAAACAATCTCGTCTTCTATATTTTGAAAATCTTCAGGCGGCATGCCTTCGGCGTATTCAGATGGATAGATACCCACTTCAATATATTCGCCCTGTCCGAACAGGAAGCCAGAAAAAAATAATAAACTAAAAAGAAAAAATTTATGCATTGGTCTTGTTATTTTCTTAAATACCGACACCTTTCCTTTTTGC
>CAYXQH010000019.1:0-20795 GCA_964467425.1 uncultured Saprospiraceae bacterium | reverse complement strand
TAGCTGCTTTTGATGACGTTCGAGTTGTCCAAAAGCATTTGAAAAGTGAAGGTGTAGAAATTGTGAATGAAGCAGATGAAAGTACAGTAGGGCCTGCAAGTTTTATGGTGATAGATCCTGATGGAAATCCGATATTAATTGACCAGCACGTTTAAAAAAACGTTATTCGGTTTTCGGTATTAGTCTTTCGTTTCGTCCGAAAACCTAATGCCGAAAACCGAAAGACTATTACTTTTTAAGCAAATTTAAAAGGTATTCGCCATAGCCACTCTTGATATATTTTTGACCAAGCTTTTCTAGTTGAGCATCATCAATATAGCCCATTTCCCAAGCGACTTCTTCAATACATCCTATCTTTAGCCCTTGTCTATCTTCGATGACCTCAATAAATTGACCTGCCTGAATCAGCGATTTATGTGTACCCGTATCCAACCAGGCAACGCCTCTTCCTAATACACCAACTTTTAGCTTTCCTGCTTCCAGGTAATGCTTATTGACATCTGTTATTTCATATTCTCCCCGTGCGCTAGGTTCAAGGTTTTTGGCAACTTCAACAACACTGTTGTCATAAAAGTATAAACCAGGAACGGCATAGTTTGATTTAGGATTACTAGGTTTTTCTTCTATAGAAAGTGCTTTGAAGCTTTCATCAAATTCGACTACACCATAACGTTCGGGATCAGCAACTTGATAAGCAAAGACAACACCACCATCTGGATTTGAGCTTTCTTGTAATAATTCTTTCAACCCTGCTCCATAAAAAATATTGTCCCCTAAAATCAATGCTGCTGAATCATTACCTATGAATTCTTCTCCAAGCACAAACGCTTGCGCTAACCCGTTAGGATCGTGTTGTACTTTATAAGAAAAGTTACAACCGATTTCAGAACCATCGCCTAGTAATTTTTCAAAATTAGGAAGATCTTGTGGTGTAGAAATGATTAAGATATCCCGAATACCTGCAGTCATCAAAGAAGATAAAGGGTAATAAATCATGGGTTTATCATAAACCGGCATCATTTGTTTGCTGACCGCAAGGGTAAGCGGATAAAGTCTGGTGCCGAGTCCTCCGGCAAGGATAATTCCTTTCATACTATATTTAATTATCTGTTAATGGATATAATAGGTTTACTTTCAAACGCAAAATTGCATTGAAAGTGTCAAAATTTAAGATAATTCTCAGGTAATTATTTTGATAGCTCTAGTTCTTGAAATATTTTTTTAATTCGAAGAATGAGCTCGTTTGGTTTGAAGGGTTTAGTAATGAAGTCAGTTGCACCGAGACGAAAAGCTTCCAAAACGGTTTCTTCATGTTCTAAAGCAGAGATAACGATAATGGGAAGAGTATTGGTAAAATCTTTTCTAAGATGCTGAATTAGCTCCAAGCCATTTACATATGGCATCATAATATCTGCAACAATCAAGTCTGGAGTTTCTGTTTGAATCTTTTCGAGTGCTTCTTTACCATCTTGTGCAATAATAACATCGAAGCCCTGCCTTTGTAGGCGGAATTCCAATGCAGTTAGCATTATTTCTTCGTCTTCACAGATAAGGATTTTCATGGATTTAAGCTGAAGTAATTTTGGTGATGTAGAATAACACGGCTTGTTTCCTTGGCAATATACTACAAAGATATAAAGAAAAAGAGAAAATCAAACCTAAATGTATTAATAAAAACCATAATGCGAAATACGCTGATTATAGCCGCTCTAGTTCTTGATTAAGCTCTGCCAATGTATTTGGACAAAGCTTTTTTAATGTAAGAACTAAATCAGGAATTAACGCTACATTACTATTGTCTTTAGCGTAGCTTTCAATGTTTTTATTAGCATTAGTCATCTCATCGTTTCCTACAAAAGCAAGTGTAGATTTTAATTTGTGACTAATCGCACCTACATCAGGCCAGTTGCCAGCCTGACAAAGTTCTGATAATTTGTCAATCTCTTGAGGAAGCTCATCAACAAGCATTTCAAGCATAATTTTTTTCATAGACTCGTCTCCGTCCGCCATCATCTCCATGTATTCGAGATTGATGAATTTATAGCAATTCACATCCATAATTGTTTTAGTCTTGTGTGGTGTATTTAGTTATTTTTTCAAATAATTGATTCGGCTCAAAAGGTTTTAGAACGAAATCGTCCATTCCGTATTCTTTGAACTTATCATCTTTGGAAATATGAGCATGAGCGGTCATTGCCAAAATTGGAATTTTAGCAATATGCGGAGGCATTTTGTTTCGTATGTACTGTGTAGTTTCGTATCCGTCCATTATGGGCATTTGAATATCCATTAATATAATGTCAAACACATTATCTTGCAAAATGTTGACAGCTTCCTGCCCATTATTTGCAATAGTGATTTTTATTTTTTCCCATTGACGTTCTAAAGTCTTTCTAGCTACCAGTTGATTCATCTTATGATCTTCGACTAACAATAAGTTAATCTCAAGATCTTCTTTAATATTTACAGGGTTAGCATCAGCAATTCCTTCCTGAATTCTGGAGGCTTCTCCTTGTTCAAATTCTAATTCAAAATAAAAGGTTGATCCTTCTCCAAAGACACTAGTTGCTCCAATCGTTCCACCTTGTTGCTGAACGAGGTTTTTGGCAATAGATAAACCAAGACCAGTTCCTTCATATAGTCTTTCCTTAGATCGTATTCTTGTAAAAGAGTCAAAAACAGCTTCGACTTTATCTTGTGGTATTCCTATTCCAGAATCCTCTACTTCAAATTTTAAAGTAAACTTGTTTTCAGATGATCTCGTTTTAAAAACTCTTATTTTTACAAATCCTTTGTCGGTGAATTTCACCGCATTTCCAACCAGGTTGTATAAAATCTGATTGAGACGAAGTTTGTCACCAACGATTACATTTGCGACCTCGGGATCAACACTTAGCTGAAAAGAGAGATCTTTTTCGTTAATTTTATACTGCATGACATTGACCAGGTTTGATAATACCTTACGTAGGTCAAAATCTTTATATTCAAACTGGATTTTACCATTTTGAAGTGTAGAAATTTCAAGAATGTCATTGATGATTCCCAAAAGAATTTCAGAAGACTGTTTAATAGAGCTAACATAACTACTCTGCTCCTGTAACATCTCTGTCTTAGCCAGAAGATTACTCATCCCTAGAATTGCATTCATTGGTGTACGCATCTCATGGCTAATACTTGCAATAAATTGCTCTTTCATTTGAGAAGACTGCCGCGCAACATCTCTGGCTTTTCGTAACTCCTCTGCTTGTTTACGCTCTGTTATATCCCGTACAATCATATTGTACTCATTGGTATTAGAAACATTAGCTGTAACTAAGCAGTATTTTATTTTCCCATTCTTAGGATGAACTTCCATCTCAAAATCCTTTAAGGCTTCCCCAGATTGCATAACAGATAGGAAAACACCTCTTACTTCAGCAGGATGGTAAAGCATGTGAATATTTTCAATATTCGTCAACTCCTCTTTTTCATATTGAAAAAGATCAACTGTAGCATCGTTAAAGTCGATCATTTTTCCATCACTACTACAAATGAAAATAGCATCTTTAGATTTTGAAAAGATATCCTGATAGCGTTCCTGACTTTGAAAAAGATCCTGTTCAGACTGTTTACGCTCAGTAATATCCTGAATAATACCACTGAGTACTAATTTGCTTTCGGTATTAGTATTCGTTTGGCATTGTGCAAAGACATATTTTTTCTTTCCTCCCTCAGTAGTTATTTCTATATCCTTTTTTACCTCATTCCCAGCAAGCACTTCGGCATGTATTTGATCAAAAATTTCAAATGCCTTATCTATTTCTTTCAATTCATCAAGAGAAGTGGTATTCTTTCTAGTTGAATTGGTGAAAATTCTGAAGACTTCATTAGAAGCTCTAAATTCTTTAGTATCAGGATTATATTCCCAGCTTCCAATTTTTGAAAGCCTTTGAGTGTCCTCTAGTCGGGATAAAACAGCACTTCGTTCAATAGAGTATCGAAGCGTTTTTGCTAATAAATCCGCATCATAAGCCCCTTTTATCAAGAAATCTTGCGCGCCCGCTTTAACTGCTTTAAGTCCAAGACTTTTATCAGAAAGTCCAGTTAAAACAATAACGTTTTTATCAGGAAACTTTTCGAGTAATCTTTCTAATGTTTCGAAGCCTCTACTATCCGGTAAAGTAAGATCTAATAGGATTGCGGCATAATCATCTTGTTCTTCTAAGGCTGCAATTCCATCCGCAAGGCAAGTTTTATTATTTATTTTACAGTTTAAGAGATCTGATTCCAGCAACAAAAGCTCTACTAGCCTTGCATCACCAGGATTGTCCTCTATGAGCAGGATTTTATGATAAGCCTCAAAATTAGAAACATCTTCATACATAGATGAACCTTGAGTATTCGTAAAACTTCCGGTAGTTGAACCGTTTGCTTCTGTAAAATGATTGTGTTCCAAAACTGTAGTATTTTACTAGTTGTAGCACCTAAATTAGTGCCAAAATACCATGAAAACTAATTACGAGGGATAAAAACAAAGGTTGCACCAGATTTAGTGGCTAGAAAAAGGCAAAGAAAGCTTTTTGGGTCTTTATAGATAGCTTTAAAATTGTCCACTTTTGATGATTCGACCAATTGTTTCGTCATAAATTCTTCGAGAGAGGAAGCGTTTACCAGCCAATTTCCGATTGAAGGATCAAAATCAAGCGGAATTCCAACGTTAATTCCTTGATGATGAAGAACAAAAATAGGGTATGCGGATACATCCTGATCTAAAATTATATCAGCAGTTTTTGATAAAAGAGGCTTATAAGGAATAAGTTCTTTTTCAAGATCCTTTTGTTTTTTCTCCGTGATCATAAAACAAAGATATAAATTTAGGTTTTTGAAAAGGGTTTATCGATCCAATTTATCCAGTTTTTGATACCCTGCTTTTCTTTCAGTTGTAATAAAGCAACTGTTTCGATATGGTGCGTGTGAGGAAACATATCTACTGGCTGTAACTTAAGTACTTCGTATTTTCGGTTCAGTAGGCTAAGGTCCCTGGCCTGTGTAGCAGGATTACAACTTACATAAATAATTTTGGGAGACTCTAGTTTTAATAATAATTTAATAACGTCTTCATGCATCCCGGATCGAGGAGGATCGGTGATCACCAAATCCGGTCTTCCATGTTGTTTTGCAAAAGCAGAACTCAATATGTTTTTTACATCGCCAGCATAAAAAACAGTATTTTTAAAATCATTAAGTTCCGCATTTTTCTTGGCGTCTTCAATTGCAGATTCTACCTCTTCAATACCAACAACCTGTTTGCAATGCTCTGCAATATAAAGCGCAATACTTCCAATACCCGTATAAAGATCATAGACATTTTCTGTTCCTTTCAGGTTCGCAAATTTTACGACTGTATCAAATAAGCGTACAGCTTGTTTGGTGTTGGTTTGGAAAAAAGATTTAGGACCAATTTTGAAACGAATTGATCCTAGTTGTTCTTCAATAAAATTACTACCGTGGTAGGTATGAATGTCCAGATCAAGGATGAAATCATTGACTTTTGGATTGATACAATATAAAAGAGAGGTGATGGAAGGGAATCGATTCAATACTTCATCCAAATAGGCTTCGCGTAGTTTTTTGTTTTCATGATAAAAGCTAACAATCAACATGATTTCTCCAACAGAACTAATGCGGAGCATGATATGTCTCAAAAAACCGCTTTCTGATTTTATATCGTAAAAATCCAAGCCTTGTTGGATGCCAATTTCTTTTAAAGTATTGCGAATTTCATTAGAAGGATCACCTTGAAGGAAGCACTTGTTGATCGGAACGATTTTGTCAAATGCTCCCGAACGATGAAAACCCAAAACGTCATCCAGATTCGATTTTCCCTGATTTACTTCTTCCTTTGTAAGCCATCGTTTATTTGAAAAAGCAAACTCTACTTTATTTCGATAATACGTGTTTTCAAGACAGGGGACAATTGGAAGAATTTCCTTAGGTTGGATTTTTCCAATCCGCTTTAATGCATTCAGGACGGTTTGCTCTTTATGAATGAGTTGAGTTTCGTAATTAAGATGTTGCCATTTGCAACCACCGCAGACACCAAAGTGTTCGCAGAAGGGTTCTACCCTTGCTTTTGAATGTTGACGGAAATGTTGGACTCGACCTTCAGCATAAGCTTTTTTTGATTTAAAAACCAAAACGTCTACAACATCACCTGGTACTGCATTTTCAACAAAGAGGACTTTCCCGTCAGTACCTCTGCCAATTGCTCGGCCCTTGTCTGCGATTCCTGTAATTTCAATATTCGTGTAGGTCTTTCTTGGATTTTTATTTTTTCTCATGACTACCTCGTTAGTACAATATAATCCCGAATCAATGTTTTTAAAAATCCAATCTTATCTCTTGGTGGTTCTAATATGTCTAGCTGTGCGCTTAAATTTAAAACGAGTTCATCGACGACTTCCTGATGGGCTTTGTTTCGATGTCTTCTATACCTTGAAATAATGGTTTTGATAAGGAGCATATCGTTTTCGTTCAATTTTCGAACTTCCGGATATGAAGGTTCATAATCGTCAAGGGTATTTATTTTTAAAATATCTTCTAATTGAAATCGCAAGCTGAATTTTACTTTTATCACCGCCGTATTTGCCGTCATATCACCTAATCGTTGACTTTTGCCTGATGTACTTACCAGTAATGCTGCTACAATCCCAAAGGAAGCAAAGGTATCGACTATGTGAAACACAGATCGCAAAAGAAAATCACTTAAGGTGGGTTCTTTCCCATCCAGTCGAACGACTTTAATGCCGATCGCTTTTTTGCCAAAAGATTGCCCATTAGCTAATATTTCAGAAATGAGTTGATAAGATATGAACATTCCCAGCGGTAAAATAAAACGTATAAAACTACCTAAAAAAGCACTTTCGAAGAGATATTCTCGAAGTGTTATAGAAAGAACCACCGCTATAACGAGATAGACTGCACCAATAATCAGACAATCAATGAAATAGGCAAAAAAACGGTCTTTGAGATCAGCAAGCTCATACTCAATGGTTACGTTTTGTGTTGTTCTGATTTCGATTGTTCGCATAATAAATTATATAGCTCGTCGGTTATTATTGTTTTTAAATGAAAAAACGATGATATAATTGTGTTTAATGGTATAATAAAACATAAAAAGTTTTCAAAAATATAAAAATTAATTTTTTACCTGTGTTAATTCCATTATTTTTACTGCAATAGTTGGTTTGTTTTGAATCACTTCTTATTGTTAGTCAAGCCTAATCACCAGGATTCTTTAGTTTTTTAAAATTAATTTTTTCCTTGATTCTAATTAATGAGGTTACGAAAATTGAACTAAATAACTTTTACCTTGGTTCTTGAACAGGTTGATTAATTTATACTCCATTTAAACAGCAGCTATAAAACTTGAAATGATATTCGATGCGCGAAACAAATTTTATAAAGCAGAATAAGGACAAATGGAAAGAGTTTGAAAGAATTTTAGAATACAACGTCAAAGATCCAGACAAACTAAATGATCTTTTTGTTCAAATTACAGATGACCTCTCTTACTCCAGAACCTACTATCCAAATCGATCGGTTCGGGTTTATCTCAATAATCTTGCTCAGCAAATCTTTTATAGTATTTATAAAAACAAACGAGTAAAGTTTGGCCGCTTTATTTATTTCTGGACGGACGAACTTCCTCAGTTAGTGTATAATGCCAAAGATGCTTTCCGGGTTTCGTTTGCCATTTTTATTCTTTCTATGCTGATTGGGATGTTGTCTTGTAAAATGAATCCTGATTTTCTAAGAGTTATTTTAGGAGATGGTTATGTAGATATGACTATTGCGAATATTGATTCTGGGGATCCCATGGCAGTTTATAAAGAGAGTGCGGAATTTGGTATGTCGCTTGGAATTACGTTTAATAATTTAATGGTCGCTTTTTTAACCTTTGGTGTAGGTATTTTTTTTGGTATTGGTTCGGCTGGAATATTAATCAGGAATGGTGTGATGCTTGGAGCCTTTCAATATTTCTTTGTTGAAAAAGGACTGTTTCTTGAATCTTTTCTTACGATATGGACGCATGGTACTTTGGAGATATCAGCCATTATTATTGCAGGAGCTGCCGGGATGACGATGGGGCTGGGATTGGTTTTTCCGGGGACGCTAACGCGTCTTCAGTCTTTTCAAATCTCTGCACGGCGTGGTTTGAAGATTCTGTTTGGTGTTGCGCCCATCTTTATTTTAGCTGGTTTTATAGAGGGGTATTTGACTCGATATACCGAAACACCAGATATTATTCGAGGGCTTTTTATATTTATTTGTTTGGCTTTTGTCCTTGGTTATTTTGTAATCTATCCAGTGATGAAGGCAAGAAGAGGGTTTAAAAGACCAGTGCACGATACGGAGCTGCCACCCGATGATTCCCAAAAAATTACCTTTGGTCGAATTAAATCGGCAGGAGAAATTTTTGCAGATATTTTTAATTTTTATAAGAAAATTTTAAAAGAAATATTCCTTGTTGCTTTGGTAGCAGGATTACTGTTTTGTAGTTTCGCCTATTTTACTTCTTTGGAAGAAATTGGTCAATTGTTTTCTCATCCAAATGAGTATTTTGGTGCTTTAAAAGTTGTTGGACAATACTATTACAAAGAAGCTTTACCTTTTTTACCAATCATTAATGTTTTTCTATACACTATGGTTGCATTTGTTCCATTGACCTATCTCATTAAACTTCCAGATAAGCAAAAGTTTGAAGATAAGAAATGGACCTTCTATGTGATTAATTATTTAAAAATGTTGTTTCCGGTTGGTATCATTACCTTGATCCTTATGACCGGATCATGGTACACTATTTTGTTGTTTACTTTTATTACACCGATTTTGTTTTTATGGATGTTTGTTAGTTACTACGAAGAAATAAATATTATTCAAGGATTAGGAAAAACATTTGGCTTAGTAAGTGGTAATTTTAGTACATTGATTGGGCTTTATATTTTATTGGTCCTTATCAGTGTCTTGTTTTATGGATTTATGGATACCTTCCTTTTATGGTTTTTCTTTGATATGATTGGTTGGAATGTATCTTTAGATGAAACTTCAATGGATCAGTTTTTATCTATGTTGCTTGCTTTTACATCTGTCTTTTTTATGAGCTTGATATTTATAATAATGACCATTGGCGGAGGCCTGATATATTTTACTTTATTGGAAATAGAAGAAGCGCCAAGTTTAAAAGAACAAATTAAAAATATTGGAGTCAGAAGGCGCATTCAGGGTATGGAAGCAGAAGGTTAAACAATATGAAAATAAAATTTTTAAAATATCATCTATTGTTCCTGCTAGTATTTGTAGCAGGCTTTTCTGTTGATGCTCAAACTGTTCAGGATGCCTATTATAATTCTGAAATAGAGGAACGCAAAATTGATACAGCTGTTTGGGCGAAAGCAATAGAAGGGATTGAGTATTCAGAAAAAGAAGAAAAGAAAGAGGAAGATTATGATGAGGATGTGTCTGGTACAAATGCCGGTACTGCAAGGAATTCGAGAAGCAGGTCTTATAATAGGCGCGGTGCCAGAGGCGGGAGTTCCGCTTTTTTTGCAACTTTTTTTAAAATTCTTTTTGTCATTATAGTTATTGCAGCAGTTGTTTTGATTGTTGTTCATTTACTAGGCGGAGGTTCTTTTGCACAGCCGAAAAATAAGAAAGTTGTCAAATCCAATGCTCATATTACGATCGATAATGTGGAAGAACATATTTATGAATCAGACTTAGATAGGTTTATTCGAGAAGCAGTAGAGCAAAACAACTATACGCTTGCGATACGTCTTTACTATCTGGCAATCATTAAGGAGTTGTCTTTGAAACGAGCGATCAAATGGAAAAAAGACAAAACTAATAAAGACTATTTAAGAGAAATGAGAAAAACGAATTTGTTTAATCCTTTTCGGGAAGCTACCCGAATTTTTGAACGAATCTGGTATGGTGAGGAGGAGCTTGAAAAAGAAGATTATCAAGAAATAAAACCAACATTTGAAAAATTAGTTCAGGCAGCACAAGACAGAAATATTTCTATCGATAAAGATTAATGCTGTTAGACATACGAGGATATAATGAAAGATAAACGACCACTTATAATTTTTGGGATTGCCTTTGTGCTCCTTTTGCTGGTTTTCTTTATGCTGAAAGGAGGTGGTACTCGTTTTAATTGGACCGAACATTATAGAGAAGAGAGTAAAGACCCATATGGCTCTTATGTGGTACACGACTTATTAAATGGTTATTTTTCAAACCACAACTTGAAAGATATTTCAAAAAGTATTGTCGATGAGCTTTCAATACCTGAGGGAGAAGAAAAAGCAAATTATTTTTTTGTAGGAGAAGGTTTATATATGGATACGGCTGATGTAGATCAGCTATTGGCATTTGTAGAAAAAGGAAACAAGGCTTTTATATCTAGTAAAAGTATACCGTATGATTTGATGTTTTATGTTTACTATGAAGAATGTAATGATAATTTTTGGGATGATTATATTGCTGTTCAAGATACTGTCGGTTATTTAAGTATGTTGCATACTGATCTGCAGTCTGATATCAATATGGAGTTTAAGTTTGTAAAAAAAGGAAATGCAGAAAAGTATCAATGGCATTTTATTGATAGCGTATTTTTCTGTCAGGAAGATTATAGCTTTATTCGCTTGGGTACTCTTAATGGAGATAAAGTCAACTTTGCTAAAATAAAATATGGTGAAGGAGAATTTTTCTTGCACACCAATCCGATTGCTTTTTCTAATATACAATTGCTGGATGAGGTAGGAATAAGTTATGCGAATAAAGTGTTTTCCCATCTGAATGAAGGCCCGATCTATTGGGATACTTATAGCCGTGTAAACGAAGGTGTCAGCAGAAGGAGAAATCAAATCCATAACTATAACCCCGATCAGGAGCTAAATACGGAAGGACCTTTAAAATATGTGTTGAGTCAAGCTCCTCTTACCTGGGCCTGGTATCTTTTGTTGGGAACAGCCTTATTATATTTATTATTTAGAGCGAAGCGAAGCCAGCGGATTATTCCTGTATATGAAGGTAATAAAAATACATCCTTAGAATTTATTTCTACGATTGGACGTTTATACTTTTTACAAAATGATCATAAAAAATTGTCGATTCAAAAAATGAAACTTTTCTTAGCTCATGTTCGAAATCGATATAATATTTCTACCAAAAAAATCGATGCAGAATTTGTCAAGAGACTCAGTATTAAATCTGAAATTCCAGAAGAGACTATTAATACTATTTTAAAATTTTATAATAATATCAAAGGAAGTACCTTTGTTTCCGATACTACCCTGATTGATTTTCATCAGGTTTTAGATAAATTTTATCATAACAGCAAATAAAGAATACATTCGAAAAAATATTCAGCAAAATAAACGTATATGAATATCGACGACATCAACGAAAACCAAGAACCAATAGAAGAGCAAGGTGCTTTGGAAAACCATAATCCGCTTAATCAACCGCTAGCAGAAGAACCTGTAGAGGAAGTACCCGAAATACAAGCTTTTACTCCTCCTCCAACTACGCCTACTCCTCCCCCTACGATCCAGCCGGCAGATTATAGTCCCTGGCAAAATAATCGATTGGATTTGGCTAAAATCCAAGACGCAGTAGACCGAATTAAGGATGAACTTAGAAAAGTAATTGTCGGACAGGAAGAGATGGTTGATCTATTGATGGCTGCTTTGTTTACTAGTGGACATGTGTTGGTAGAAGGTGTGCCTGGAATTGCAAAAACTTTGATGGCGAAACTTATGGCAAAAACCTTGAATACGGACTTTTCAAGAATTCAGTTTACGCCAGATTTGATGCCAACCGATGTAGTAGGTACCACAGTGTACAATTTGAAAACTTCAGAATTTTCTTTTAATAAAGGACCAGTGTTTTCTAATATTGTTTTGATTGATGAGATCAATCGATCTCCGGCGAAAACGCAATCAGCACTATTTGAAGTAATGGAAGAGTTTCAGGTAACGATGGATGGCGAAACGTATCCAATGGGATTTCCTTTCTTTGTAGTAGCTACGCAAAATCCAATCGAACAAGAAGGGACTTACAAATTGCCAGAAGCACAGCTGGATCGTTTCCTTTTTAAAATCAATATGCAGTATCCTAATCTGGAAGAGGAGAAAGAAATTCTTCGGAATTTTAGAAACGATTTTAAAATGAAAGTCAAAGATGATGTAAATGCGGTTTTTACTCCGGAAGAATTAAGAGGGTGTCAGGCTTTGATTGAAAAGGTGTATATAAAAGATGAACTGTTGAATTACATCGCAGCAATTATTCATAATACTCGAAATAATGGTGATTTGTTTTTAGGTGCTTCTCCAAGAGCTTCTTTAGCAATTATGAAAACATCGAAAGCTATCGCTGCAATGAATGGTCGCGATTTCGTTACACCTGATGATATTCAATATGTGGCTTATCCTGTTTTAAACCATCGTATTATTTTGACGCCTGAACGTGAAATGGAAGGATATGATGCTAAGGATGTAATTAATGATATTGTGAAAAAGATTGAAGTACCGAGATAACAAGAAATTAATTTAGGTTTATGCTTAAGCTAATACGCAATTTATACATGACAGATCGATTCTTCCTGCTCTTTGGAAGTATCGCTGGGTTTTTTGTATTGAGCTTTGCGATTGATCTTTTGTATCCAGTAGCACAGGCTATTTTTGTATTAGCATTGGCATTGGTTTTAATTGATATCCTGATGCTCTTCAATCGCAATGTTTTTGTGAAAGCAAAAAGAAGACATTCAAAAGTATTTTCGTTGGGCGATATAAATGCGATCAAAATAGAACTCGACAATCAATCCAATCAACGATTAAAAACTAAAATTATTGATGAGCTTCCTTTTCAGTTTCAGAAAAGAGATTTTGAAGTGGAAGTAAGCCTTCGTTCGAATGAACAAAAAGAAATAAATTATGAACTCCGACCTTTAGAAAGAGGAGAGTATAAGTTTGGGAAATTGAATGTTTTTATAGAATCTTTTATTGGCCTTGTTCATAGAAGAATCCAGCATAAGTCCGAGATCATGGTGCCGGTTTATCCGTCTATTATTCAAATGAAAAATTTTGAATTAAAAGCTTTTGATCGAGTAACCACTACACAGGGAATTAAGAAAATAAGAAAGCTTGGACATAGCTATGAATTCGAACAAATAAAAAATTACGTTCGGGGAGATGATTTCAGATCAATCAATTGGAAAGCTAGTAGCCGAAGAGCGCAGTTGATGGTTAATCAATATCAGGATGAGCGAGCTCAACAAGTGTATAATATTATTGATAAAAGTCGGGTCATGAAAATGCCGTTTAACGGCTTGAGCCTGATGGATTATGCTATTAACACAAGCCTGGTTATTTCAAATGTTGCGCTACAAAAACATGATCGAGCAGGTTTGCTGACCTTTTCAGATAAAATTGGTGCAACGATTAAGGCAGATCGAAAGCCTAATCATCTGAATGCGATTCTTGCTGCATTGTATAATGAGAAAGAGCGTCCTATGGAGGCGAACTACGAATTATTATATCATGCTGCAAGGAAGTTGATCAAAGGAAGAAGTCTCCTGATGTTATATACGAATTTTGAAAGTACACATTCAATGGAAAGGGTTTTGCCTATTTTGCGACGGATCAACAATCTCCATTTATTAGTAGTGGTCTTTTTTGAAAATACTGAAATTGAAGAATTTTCTCAGAAAGAAGTTTTTAATACGGAAGACATTTATCTTCAAACCATTGCGCAGAAGTATGTTACAGAAAAAATTCAGATGGTCAATAAGCTTAAGCAATATGGTATTCAGGCTGTTCTTACCAAACCAGAAGACCTTTCCGTCAATTCAATCAATAAATACTTAGAATTAAAATCCAGAGGACTAATATAATTAACTTCTTAGTCTTACTTCTAGCTCTTTAATTCACTACTACAAATTCCGTCCGGCGATTATTTTGCCGACCTTCATCTGTGTCATTCGTGTCAATAGGAATGGTTTCTCCATAACCTTTAGAGCTTAATCGATTTGCAGCTATTCCCTGTTCAATAAGGTAGTTGTATACCGCTTTAGCTCGGGCATCAGATAATCTAAGGTTGTCGGAATCTGAACCAACATTATCCGTATGGCCATTGAGTTGTATTTTTAGTTGTGGGTTACTTTCCAGAAGATTTTTTAATCGATTTAATTCAGTCAGAGATTCTGGTCTCAGTTCCGCTTTTGCAGTTTCAAAAAATACATTTTTAAGAATAATTGGTTTTGCTTTTGGTGGCGTACCATTATTCGCCACAGATTCGTGGATTGGTTGCAAGCCGATTTTCAAAAGAAATGGTTGGTTTGAATTCGTATTCTGAGCTAAAGCAAAATTTTCAGAATGGAATAAATATTTCTTTTTAGAAACATTTAAAGCATAGTCTTTTCCGAGCGGCAAACAAATTAAAAATTCCCCTTCGTAATCTGTAAAAGACTTTGCAAAGGTAGTCCCTGTTTTTAAATCTATAAATTCGACACTAGCGGATAGGTCTTCATTGGTTTCCACATCAAAGACTTTTGCTTTGACATAAGTTACCGGTTGAGGTCGTGCCTCCTCATACAATTCAAATTCATATAGATCTGTATCCGCGGACTTCGTTAGGTCTCCAAATGCAGCAGCATTGTCTGTTGTTCCAAGTTTGCGATCAGAAGCAAAGTAAGCTGTTTTTCCATCAAGGCTAATAATCAAAGCGCCTTCATTATCTTTTGTGTTAATAGGATAACCTAAGTTTTTCGGTACGCCCCAATTACCCGCTTCATTTTTTCTAGAATAATATAAATCAAAGCCTCCCATTCCGGGGTGACCGTTTGACATAAAATACAACGTTTGTCCATCGGGGTGAATAAATGGAGAGTTTTCTTCGCCTTTGGTATTGATCGAATCTCCAAGGTTTTGTGGTTTACCCCATTGACCGTCTTTCTGACGATAACTAACATAAAGATCACCTTTCCCTTTTCCACCGCCTCGATTGGAGCAATAATACAGCGCATTTTTATCTGAAGAAATAGATGGTTGTACATCCCATGATTTTCCATTAACCGGCCGGCCAACATTCTCTGCTGGAGTCCACCTCCCGTCTCGAACTTCACTATAAAAAAGGTCGCAGCTTCCGAGTCCTTCTCTTCCGCCACAATCCGTAAAAAAAATTATTTTACCATCAGCGGAAATACTCTGAGCTCCTTCATTTTCTTCAGTATTGATTGCTGTGATAGGTTTACCGACTTTCCATGCGCCATCTTGTTTTTCACTAATATAAAAATCTTCGTTGTATCGATTACGTACCGTGTAAACTAGCGTGTTACCATCAGCTGTAAGTGAAGGAAGGTATTCGGAATTTTTAGTATTAATATTCGGACCTAAAGATTTTGGATTGTATGGTACAGGATTGGCTAAAGCCTCTCCTATGAAGTTGCAACTTTTATAGCGTAATTCCGCTTTTGCAAGGAGTGTTTTATTCTTGGTGCCAGATTCCATATAGGCTTTAAAATGAGTTGCCGCTTCGGCATATTTGTGCTGACTGAGTTCTGTTGCGCCAAGTGCGTAAAGGACTAGTTTGTCATATTTAGGATCAATCTGAAGTGCCTTTTCAAAACCTTGTTCTGCAAGATCGAAACGTTTTAATTCTCGATTAAGCGCCGCCCATTGGATTTGTGCATCAATAAAAGAGGGGTCAATTTTAAGTGCTTTTTCAAACTCTTTAATTGCCTTTATATCTTCCTTATTTAAATTATACTGCATCCCTTTGTCCCAGATTTTTTTGAGCTTTCCTTTTACCGTTTTTTTTGTGGTATAAGTGCTCGTCTTTTGAGCGATACTCGCTCCAGGACTACAGGAGAACATTAAAAAAAGCAGTTGAGCTAAAAATATAAAGTTTTTCATATCTATTGTATCGGTTTGATCTCCCTTTATTAACGGAGTTATAGTCTTATTGTAACAAATATAAGACCTCTTTGACGTTTAATTAACAGTGAAAACCCTATTCTCATAGATCTATTATTTAACAAAGGTACTTTTTAAATGTTTTAAGGGTTTTATAATCCTCTATACTTAGGTAATAAAAAAGAGGCTGCCTTGTCAGACAGCCTCCTATATTGAAGAATGATTCTAGTTTTTAATCTAAAAGGATCATTTTCTTGGAATCAGAATTATTGGCAGTAATTACATGGTAATAAAGGATGCCTGATGGCAAATCTGCACTGCTTAAATCAATCTGATTATAACCTTTCGCATAGTCTGCTTCTTTAGAATAAACTAATCGACCGGAAATATCATAGATTAACAATTGCGCAGTAGTTGCTTCTGGTAGATTAAATCCAATGGTCGTTGCATCCTTAAATGGATTTGGTTGATTTTGGAATAATCTAAATTTATCCGATGAAGCAATCTGTCCATTATTATTGAACACTAATTCAATATTCATCAAGTCAGAAACTTGATAAGCTTCTGCTCTAGTATACTGTGATGTAATAGAAATAGCCTCACTTAATTGTACATTGCTTTTTGCTCTGATCCGTAAAGTGAATGCTTTCTCTTCTGGCCTCAAATCCGTTGCTTGGTTTGTATTCCAGCTAAAGGTAATGACTCCATTTTCAATCAGATTTAAACCGTAGTTTTTGTTATCAAAAGAAAACAGGTCACCGCTTTCAATATCGATAAATTCAATAACAGATGGTTCGAAGTTTAAGGTAAATTGGAAGCCATCTATTTGATCAAAGTTTTGAACACTGAAATCAATTCGATATTCCTCTTCTGTTTTTAAATGTTGATCTTTCACTTCAAAAACTAAATCATCTAAAAGCGAACGATCATCTGTTTCACCCATTAACTCATTGGTCGAACCACTAAGGTTTAAGTCTCCGATTTTCACTCCAATAAAATCTGCTTGATCTTCTTCAATTCCGGATAATTCGTAAATTTCCGGGAAAGCAGTCTCAAAAGGATTTGAAGGATTTGGGAAAACAAAATCGGCATCAACAAATCTCCAACTAGTGTTAGCGGTAAATTCAGTATCGATAAACAAAATCAAACGCCGTAGTAGAATTAAATCCATTGTAGAGATATGACCACTACGGTTGATATCTGCTGCGATCTGCTTATATGGAGAATCTAACGTTTCAATGATCAAAATGTGTTTCTGCAATAAGATAAGATCTGCGGTTGTAATGCCATTCAATGGGTTAATGTCTTTTTCTGGTGTGACAGTAAGGTTGTCTTCGTATTCAATATCCGGGATGCCGTAGCTTCCTGAATTAGAAGTGTAGTCCATGTTCGGTATTCCGTTTCCTGAATCCATAACACCAACCTGAACATCAGAAACAGGTTCACTATCCTCCCGATGTACTTGTCCACTTACATTCACCATGTCTGGTTGAATTTTCGTATTAAAAATTCCTGTAGTTGAAGCTGAATTTCCACATCCGTCCGTTGCTATAAACTCTACAACGATTGCTTGAGGGCCGCCAGCACAGTTTAGCGTTGGGTTGGAAGGATTTGTCGTCCAGGTAATGTCATTACCCCAACAACCATCAATCGCTTCTGCACCACCTTGAGTAGCTAACCATTCGTCAAAGATATCTTCGATCACTCCATTACAAGGAACAAGTAATTCAGTTGGGTCCTGATAAATGATTGGAGCGTCGGTGTCAATGACTACGATCATTCCTTCACAGGAAGCTGTACGACCGCATTCATCTATAGCTGTAAAGGTAACCGGTGTGTAACCATTATTGATACACATACCATAATTTCCATTAAAGTTATTAGTTACAGTAACTCCACCACCACAGGAAGCTGTACCTGTTACACTTTCTATCCAAGCCTCTATTATATCGTCATTACTTCCATCGCTACAGTTCATTATTATACAGTTTTCAGGACAGGCCAAAACTGGAGGCGCATTATCGATCGTAATTGTCTGAACATCAGAAGCAGTTCTTCCGCAGGCATCTGTAACTGTATAAGTGTAACTAACTGTTGCTCCCGGGCAAGAAGGGTTGCCAGTAATAACAGGATCTGACACTTCTACTTCATAGCCAACGCTGTTGTCGCAAGAGGTAGTTACAATAGCATTTCCAGGATTTGCATTTCCAACACATTCACAAACAAAATTAGCAGGAGCTGTAATTGTTGGCTCTTCATTATTAGCAATCGTAAAATTACGTTCTACTTCTACCACTCTGTTGCAGAAATCTTTTACTCTATAGGTGTACGTCAATACTCCAGGGCAATTCAGTTCATCCGGAGCTATATCTGGTGGGATAACATTTATGATGAGGTCTCCAGGACAATCCGCCATTACCGTAACATCATTTACAGATACTTCAATATCTTCAAAACAATCGACCACTTCATCACCGGGAACAGTCACTATTGGAGGATCATTTTGTATTAAGAATTGTTGCTCACACTGTCCAACATTTCCACATCTATCAATCACTTTATAAATATAGGTATACGTCACGCCATCACATCCTGGGATACCGCCAGTAATTAAGGGCTGTTTAGCATATGCTGCAACTATATCACAATCGCTAACGATAGTTAGGAGTGAAGGATCAGCATCAATATCCTCAAAACAGGTGACTACCTGATCTGGAGGGCAAGTGACCATAGGAGCCGAAGGTGCAGGAACTGTAAAGATTGCATCACAAGATACCGAAGTGCAATCATCTGTCACTGTAAAAGTAACCGTCACACTGCCTCCTACACATTCTTCTGGTGCAGGTCCGGCATTATTGGTCAATACTGCATTACAGCCTGATGGCCCATCTCCAGGTACAGGACATCCTGTTAGAGTCGGAACGCTATAAGTGCTTACTCCACCAATAGTGGGTTCACTATCTACAAGAACACCTGCTGCATTCGTTAGAAAAGCCACGTCTCCTCCGCTGTTCCATACTGGACATGCATCTCGCTCTGAATCAATCTCAAACATACTTCCTTCTGTTCCAGTTACTGGTTGACTGGTGCCTATCATATTGTCATCATACAGTCCGCTATAAATCGTTACACATTCTCCGGGCATTAGAGAACCACTTACGATTAAACCTGTTGCATTGCCTGGTGCTCCATTTGTAAAAGTATCATCAATTCTCCATCCACTTAAATCAACTGGCTCGTCAGGACAATTTGTACAACTCTCTGTTGCACAAATTTCAACAAACTCTCCTGTTGCTGTACAAGAGCCATCACCTGTTCCATCAGAAGAGGCAATATAAACAAGCGCCGCAGGTGCAGCACTACAATCTGTTCCTCCGATACCAATTGAGGCAGTTGCTAACCAAGTTGCATAAGCTGCATCTATTTCTGCCTGTGTCGGACATGCACTAGTAGTCATATCTATTGGACATACTACAGTCGGAGCTGGAGATACAGGAACGGTAAAAGTAGCATCGCAAGATAGGGTGGTACAATCATCGGTTACGGTAAACGTAACGGTAACACTACCACCAACACATTGCAATGGTGCAGGGCCTGCATTACTGGTTAAGACTTCATTACAGCCAGTTCCACCTGCCGTTGCAGATGCTAACCATAATGCATAGGCGTCATCTATTTGATCTTGTGTTACACATTCCGCTAGTGTTAAATCCATCGGGCACACTAAGGTCGGAGCTGGAGAAGCAGGAACCGTAAAGGTTGCATCACAAGATACCGAAGTACAATCATCGGTTACGGTAAAGGTAACGGTTACGCTACCACCCGTACAAGCCATTGGTGCAGCGCCTGCATTATTACTAAGTATTGGATTACATCCTGCCATACCTGATCCTGGAGGAGGACATCCGGGAGCTGCAGGGGCAGCGTAGTTAACCAATCCATCTGTAGAATATGATTCACTATCTACTAAAGTAGCACCACCCTGACTATCTCCGTCATAAAGGAAAATGTCGTCTCCTCCGTTATTCCATACCTGGCAGTTTGCGCCCATTCCTATTCTATCTGAATCTATATCAAAAGCAGAACCTTCCGTACCTGTTGGATCATTACTAGTACCTAAATATCCTGAGAAAATAGTTACACACTCACCAGGCATCAATGATCCGGATGTGATTATTATTGTCGTTGCTGGACTTCCATCATTTGAGGCAGCATCTTCAATTTCCCAACCAGATAAATCTACGGCAACTTCTGGACATGTTGCGCACATTTCAGTTGCACAGATTTCCACAAACTCTGCATTAGGCTCTGCAATATCACATTCATCTGTTGTTCCATCTCCATCATCTCCATTACTCGAGGAAGCGATATACACCACTGGTGAGTCAGCCATAGAACAATCCACAGAGCCTCCTCCAAGAGTTGCCGTTGCGAGCCAAGCTGTAAAAGCGTCATCTATCTGCACTTGTGTCAAACATTCTGCGGTAGTCATTGGCATTGGACAGTTTACTGATGGTGCAGGTGAGGCTGGTACTGTAAAGGTTGCATCACAAGTCGCCGTCGTACAATCATCGGTAACTGTGAAAGTAACGGTTACACTTCCTCCTGTACAGGCCATAGGTGCAGTGCCTGCATTATTTGTTAAGATTTCATTACAACCGGTGCCTCCTACTGATGCTGTTGCTAACCAAGCTGTAAAAGCATCGTCTATCTGCATTTGTGTCAAACAGGTAGCCGTTGTCATGGGCATTGGACAATTTACGCTGGGTGCTGGAGAAGCTGGTACTGTAAAGGTCGCATCACAAGTCGCAGTGGTGCAATCGTCGGTTACCGTGAAAG
>CAYXQH010000018.1:17094-21047 GCA_964467425.1 uncultured Saprospiraceae bacterium | reverse complement strand
TAATACGTGACATAACATTTATTTATATTTCGTATTATAAAAATGTTGAATACTTAATTTATCCAATGTTTCTTATAAGTTTTGTAAAAAGCTGATACTATTTTTCAAAAAAAAATAAATATTTGTGACACATACAAATAAATACATATGTGTGCTTTCTCCTTTTCCCCTGTTATAATTTGCAGATTTTGTTTATAAAATAAAAAAAAAGAGCCTTCATAGAAAGCTCTTTTAAACATGATGCAAATAAATTTAATTAATAATTTGACCCGCTGCTTGAGTTGGTTTAGTTAGTCTTGATGCGTAATTTTTTGATTATAAAATCAAAAATGAGAGCGTTGGTTGCAACAAGGTCAAATAAAGTTTATATCACAAAAGGTGAGTCACCTTTATAGAATTTTAGTGAATTTTAGCCTAAGGGATAATCGTTTGGAAAAATACATCCAGCAATTAATAGACGGGTATTAATTTTTTGGAGTTTTTAGCTTTGGAAAGAATACAGTTTTTCAACTATACAAAATAAGAAGGCAATCATTGTGCCAAACATATTATGTTTTAATTAATATCTATACTGATATAAAATCATTTTGTTTCGGTAAATACAATTAATAATAATGGAGCGCAAGTCTAAATTTTTAAACATGCTTTGAATTATAATTTTCAAGACAGCTATAAAGTTGGGTATCAATATTCTAACACCTTTTTTAAAAAAGATTCGTTATCTAACCCTTTTACTTCCAGTGTCAATCTTGGATTGTTTTTTTGCCAATCTATATGTAGAAGTGCAAAATTTCTATCGTAAACAATCTCCCCTACTCTATGTTTATTTAGCTCAGGTCTTCTGTTACCCCATCCATGTGTCAAGCTACTTGAAGTCATTTCATAAATCGGATATGGAAGACCTTCAGGTTGAAACTTAGATAATTCTGCTATATGACGATCTCCACTTATTAAGACTGGATTCTTGAGTTTTGTTTTTACAAATAAATCAAATAATCGTTTACGTTCTTTTGGAAAATTAGCCCATTTCTCCCATCCATGTTGTTCAGGAATAATTTGAATTCCAGAACCTATTACATGCACTTTTGCAGTACTGTTAGTTAATTCCTTTTCCAGCCATGCCCATTGCTCCTCCCCTAATATATCCCCTGATTCTTTTGCTTGATATCGCCGGTCTGGATGAGGGTCTTCTTTCAGATCACTTCTAAAGTATCTCGCATCCAATAAAATTATTTTTACTTCCTTTTCTTTTGGTCCATAGGTATAAGACTGATAAGCTCCATGTTGCTGTTTCCGAACTGTTGCATTGGCATCCACATCCAAAAAATCAAGCATCAGTTTTTTACTTTCTTCTTTTTTGGGAAAATTTATTCCTGCATCATTTTCACCATAATCATGATCATCCCATATACCTAAAATGGGGCACAAAGCACGTAGTTTTTGGTAGTCTTTATTTGATTTTTGAAGATGGTACTTTTGAGCCATAACACTCATATCTTCGGTATCTCCATAAATATTATCGCCCAACCATATCCACATATCTGGCTGATTAGCTATAATGTATTGCCACATATTTTGAGACTTGTTTTGATCATTACAAGAACCAAAAGCAATGGTGCTCAATTCTTTTTTAAGACTAAATTCCTTTTTGATAGAGGGGCTGTCATCAATTGTTTTTTTTGAACAAGAAAAAAATATGACTAGAACAAGGAGGAGGATTTTTTTCATGATTTGTTAAGTTGGTAAAATTCTAAAATTCAAGCACCTTAGTTAGCAGAGGCTACGTCCGAATGTAGTCAACTCAAAAGAATATCGAATAATATACAACATTAAGCTGACGATATTGAGAATAAGCCTAGGCCTAAACAGACTTTTTATTTGAACTAGAAATGGGATTAATTTAATGAAAAGTGGGAATCTGTTTTTGGGCTAATCATTTTAGTATATCGATCATTATTCGGATAATAAATTCCTGCAATCATCCGAATTTCATCCAATAGTTCAATTAAATCAAGGCTAAAATGGTGGCTAAGCAATTGGCTGCCTAATTTTTTTGCCTTTAGACATTTTTGAACTTCCTCTGCTTCATAACGATAACCATTGCTATCGAATTCGAAGAAATAATCTTTAGGCTCTTTGCCATCAAGCATCAAGGTAAGGCTCGTCGGTTCATGCCATCGGGTATTGATTCTGATCGTCCCTTTTGTGCCATATATAAAAGCTTCCGTTGACGTTTTTGTCACAATAGACGAATGTAGAATTGCCATTTTATTTTTTGGATACTTTAAAAGCATCGCACAACTTTCATCTACATTGGTTTTTCCAATATTGGAAACGGCTTTAATATCTGTTGGCTTACCTAATAAGAGTAAGGAAAGAAAAACCGGGTAAATGCCTACATCTAACAAAGAACCTCCGCCCAGGTTTTGATCAAATAATCGACTTGAAGCGTCTACTTTAGCTTTAAACCCAAAATCTGCTTTTAAAGATACGACTTCACCTATCGTTCCTTTTTCAATAATCGCCAATGTTTTTTTAATCGTTGGCAAAAATCTCGTCCAAAGCGCCTCCATTAAAAAAGTATTATTATTCTTGGAAGCAGCGACCATTCTTCGTACCTCAGCAGCATTTATTGCAAAAGGTTTTTCACATAAAACAGGGATTTTATTATTCAAACACATGATTGTATTCGAGCAATGGTAGATATGTGGCGTAGCAATATAAACAACATCTAGTTTGGGGCAGTCTAAAATCTCTCGGTAGGAACCATAACAATATTCAGCATTATAGGTTTTGCCAAATGTTTTTGCCTTTTCCAAGGAGCGGGACGCTACAGCATAAACTCTGGCATTTGGAATTCTTTGAATATCCTGCGCAAATTTATGAGCAATCTTCCCTAATCCTATTATTCCCCAATTATACACTTTTGCCATATTGTTTTTCTAGATGGTTATAAAACGAAATTAAGCATAAGAATCGGCTACACACAATTAGCCAAAAAGTTTTTAGTTTACTTTACGGCAATTACGGTAAATGTATGCGTTTTTTGTCCAGTTTTAAAAATAAATAATAAGAACGAGAAAGAATTATGCTGATACTGCTTTAGACACACTCTTATTTAATGAATACTTCCTACGGATTCTTTTCTTTTACCTCCTAGAAATTTACTATTTTGGTTTTCTATGGACGCTATTGATGCTGTACGTATTAATTTTAATCCCGGGCAATTGACCTTACTCAATGTGTGCCTTGCTTTTTTGATGTTTGGAGTAGCGCTGGATATTAAAATAAAAGATTTTAAATATATCCTTCAGCATCCCAAAATGGCGATCATTGGTCTGATTTCACAATTATTACTATTACCTATTCTAACGATTCTTCTTGCTCGTTTTTTTAATCCTCCAGCCAGTATAGCTTTAGGTATGGTATTAATCGCCGCTTGTCCTGGTGGAAATGTCTCCAACTTTGCTGTCCATTTAGCCAAAGCCAATGCTGCCTTATCTGTCATGCTAACATCGATTTCGACAATTGCAGCGGTCATCATTACTCCTATAGCCTTTCAATTTTGGTCAACGTTTATCCCAGGAACGGAAACGCTTCGGGATACGGTTTATGTTGATCCCTTTGATATGATAAAGACGATCATTCAGTTGATTTTTATCCCTTTGATACTTGGTATGTTGATTAATCATCGGTTTGAGTTAATAGCAAATAAAATAAAGAAACCGGTTCGTATCATTAGTATCGCTATCTTTTTTGGTTTCGTAGTTTTTGCCATGATTGGGAATTATGAAAATATCATCAATCATGTTGGAAAAGTTTTCTGGATTGTTTTAGTGCATAACAGTTTAGCTTTTATGCTCGGTTTTTACTGGGCCAAACTATTTAAACTCCCCAAAATGGACGCTCGTTCTATTTCGATTGAAACGGGCATTCAAAACTCCGGTCTGGGA
>CAYXQH010000018.1:0-16994 GCA_964467425.1 uncultured Saprospiraceae bacterium | reverse complement strand
AATGGACGCTCGTTCTATTTCGATTGAAACGGGCATTCAAAACTCCGGTCTGGGATTAATTCTTATTTTTAATTTTTTCGATGGTATCGGAGGAATGGCTATGATTACCGCCTGGTGGGGAATCTGGCATTTAATCTCTGGATTTTGTCTCGCGATGTATTGGAGCAGGGACACAAAGGGGAAAGGGTGAAAGGTGAAAGATGAAAGGTGAAAGATGAAAGATGAAAGGTGAAAGGTGAAAGGTGAAAGGTGAAAGGTGAAAGGTGAAAGGTAGCTATCTTATTAAAAGTACATCTCCTGAGTAGGTAATAATATCGCCATCAAGAAATAGTACTTGGATCAGATAAACATAGACTCCAGTTTGTGCTTCTTTATTATTTTTAACTGTACCATCCCAACCTGAAGAAAAATTATCTAAAGGAATATTCTCCGCTTCATATACTAGTCCTCCCCAACGGTTAAACACTTTTATACTTGGAATTGCCTGTACATTTGGTTGCCCGACAAGGGGTGCGAAATAATCATTGAATCCATCAAAGTTAGGAGAGAAAATATTCGGAATAAAGACCCGCCTTATTTTTTCAACATTAATAAAAATAGAATCGGTGCTAATACAACCATTTGCATTTTGGGCTTCCAAGATATAGAGTGCAGAATTCGTTGGCACAAATGATAAATCAAAACATGCAGGTTCACATTCTGCAACTTCTGGTGACCAGGAATAATTTTCAATAGCTGCACTACTTATAGGATCAATCGTTACTTCCGTTCCCAATTCAACCGTTTGATCTGGTCCAACTTCAATCGTAAAAGAAGCTGGGTCAGAAATATCAACCATCGTTTCGAATGTGCAACCATAATTGTCCGTAATACCAAAGGTATAATTACCTGCTGAAAGGTTTTCAAAAGTTGTAACAGCATTTCCATTTAATGAAAACGTAAAAGGCAGATAGGCATTTGATACAGAATCAACAATAATACTTCCTGCATCCTCTCCGAAACAAGGTGGATTTACAACGGAAATCTCTGCCATAATTCCTTGATCAGGAATAAATGTCAAATCCAATGTAACAATACTATCGCATCCAATAGATGAGGTTAAGCTATCTATATAAACGCCGGTTTGTGTATAACTGCTTGTACCTGTAGTGTAAACCAAGCCATCGCAAAGAGTATCTATGATCGACCAAAACTTTGGAACTACTTCTATAATTTTAATATTGGAAACAACTCTACACTTTGAATTTTGCAGATTAGCAGAACCAGCAGCTAGCAGATATCGATAATAATAAAACCCGCTAGATAAATCGGAGTGTAAAAACGAAGTACCATTTTCGCCAGGAATATCCACCCAGGTCATCCCCTCATCAAAACTTTGTTGCCACTGAAACGCTGGATTATCATATTGGTCTCCAGTCACCGTCGCTTCAATACTAATGGGTTGACCATCTTCACAAATACTTTCAATATTTTCTGGAAGAATCTGAGCTAATGGACCACAAGGCTGAAATGAAATATTATCAAGCGCAAGGTCATTTCCAATGCCGCCCGGAGCATTATTATTCAAAGACAAAACAACAGTCGTTTGCCCAGGTGCTGTAGTAAAGGTAAAACCATAGCTGTTCCAGGATTCGTTTTGTGGAATATCACCTGTGGTATATTGTTGCACACCATCTATCGAAAAGGAAACATTAGGAGCAATATGATTGGAAACGTTGGTTCGAATTAAATTAATCACATCAGCGCTAAATTCATATAAAGTATTTTCGCAAAGTCCTTCTACTTCTTGTTCATAAAACAATCCAGGTTCGAAGCTTGCATTAACAATCATCATATAACCATTAGGATCTGAACTATTATCCGGAATATCCAGCCAGGTCATAAAATTATTGCTCCAATTTCCTGTGTTATTGCTGATTGTATAGAAGCCATCGCCGAATGGTGGGTTTGTGTTATAAATATAACCCGGAGCAATTTGGGGATCTACCTGTAAAACATTTTGAGTACCAGATCCAAAGTCTCCCTCTGTAAAAATATTTTCTCCAAGGTTTCCATCACATATTTGAGCGTAAAGAGATTTACTATTCTGCATTAAAAAAGCAAAAAGAATAACACTTAACAACCTCATCCATAATCGACTAAAATTCATATTTTAAAAATACTAATTTCCAACTTATTTCAATAAATAAATATTCAAGTTAACTACAAATTAACACCTGGATTTCATTTTTTTCATCCAAAAAAGTGACGCATCGAATCAAATTTCGTATTAATAGTGGACTGAGTATGAGATAGCCCTTATTTATAACACACCACAAATAAACATCAAAACACAATTTAGAACTAGCAAACAGCTATATTCTTAATGAAATGTTAAATAATTTAACACTTTCATATTATTTATGATGTTTAAATTAGTACCTTCGCGGTACATTTCACTCCAAGAATACCAATTCCTTATAATTCCAAATGACATCTACAAACTTGAGAAACTTTTTATAACTAAAAACAATAACAATGAATTTACTTAAAATGCTACAAGACCAAATGGGTGGCGAGCTAATGGAAAAGGCTGGATCTTTTCTAGGAGAAAGTACGGAGACTACTTCTTCTGCAATGGGCGCTGCCCTTCCTTCTATCCTTGGAAGTTTAATTTCTAAAGGCTCCTCTCAAAGTGGTGCAAGTGGGATTTTGGATATGGTAACCAAAGGTGGTTTCGATGGCGGAATGCTTTCGAACATTGGTAGTATGTTTGGTGGTGGTGATGCTACTTCTGGACTTATCAAAAGTGGAGGAGGAATCCTCAGTAGCCTAATGGGCAACAAACTTGGTGGTTTAACTGATATGATCGCTTCTATGAGCGGTATGAAAAAAAGCAGTTCTTCCAGTTTATTAAGCATGGCGGCGCCAATCGTTATGAATATGCTTGGTAAAAAAATCTTAGGTGACAAAATGGGAGCAGGAGGACTAATGAAATTTTTAGGATCTCAGGCAGGTTTTGTTTCTAAAGCTTTACCATCCGGTATTTCTGATCTTATGGGATTCGGAAACTTAGGTGGAGGTATCTCTGATAAAGTAGGTGCTGCTGCAAAATCAGTTGGTAATACTGCAAGTAATGCAGCTGACGAAGTAAAAAGCTCAGGAGGAGGAATCCTTAAGTGGTTATTAATTGGAGCTTTAGCGCTTCTTGCTTTAGGATACTTTGGATTCAAAACAGGATGTGATACTGTTGATAATGCGGCGACTACAATGTCAGAAGGAGCAGGTGATTTAGCTGAAGGAGCAAAAGATATGGCTAGCGACGCTGCGGGTGCAGTAGGTGACGCTGCAGGTGCTGCTGCTGATATGGCTGGCGACGCTGCGGGTGCAGTAGGTGATGCTGCAGGTGCGGTTGCTGACGGTGCTGCTAATTTAGCAAACAAAGCATTAGAAGGTATTACTTTCGCTGCTGGTTCTGTTGGTGCAAAAATGAGTGAAATGTTTGCTGCAGGAGGAGATCTTGTTGGAAAAACAGTTGCTTTCAAAAACATGAGTTTTAAAACTGGAAGTGCAGATATTTCAGCGGAGTCCATGTCAGAGCTTGAAAACTTTGCAAAAGTTCTAAACGCTTATAAAGACTACCACATCGAAGTTGGTGGTCATACTGACAAATCTGGAGATGCACAAATGAATCAGAAGCTTTCAGAAGCTCGAGCTGGAGCAGTAAAAGCTGCACTTGTTAAGTTAGGTGTTGCTACTGAGCGTATTTCAGCAAAAGGCTATGGTCAGGCGGCTGACGAGAAAAAAGTTGAAATTAAAATTACGAAGTAATTTGAATTTCGGAATTAGTTTTTAATTCTGAATCTTTAAAAATATTAAGCGGTCTCCGAATTTACGGGGATCGCTTTTTTTTATTTCGTGAATAAAAAAGCTGCCGACATTGTGTCGACAGCCTTGACATAAACGTTAATAGAAATAAATTCTTTATTTCAAAATGATTACTTCTTCTGTTTCTAAATATTCATTATCAACAGCGTAAATCAATAAGTAAACCCCCGAAGAAAACGATGATACATTAACATCTTTGTTTCCTGTTCCTTCTTTAAGCTTTATAGAAGCTTGAACTTGCCCCATCGTATTGACTAGAATCAAATCAGTTTTATCATTTTCAACAATTGGAAAATGTACTGTGATAAAGTCCTTAGCAGGGTTTGGGAATACCTGAATAATATCTTCTTGAGTCAAAGATTTTCCAGCAGATTCCGTTGATTCTTTTTGACCTCTACAAAGCGCGAAGTCATCGTAATCAATAGACTCCACTACAGATAAAATACTTCGTGCCTCATACACCGCATTTCCTCCTTCTATTGGACATTGGATTGCAATTGCTTTTAACGTTTCCAATTCTTTTTGGGAAAAACCAGTTGACTCTCTTGCAATAGTAGCATTTATTATACTTTTAATTTCACGATCATTCTGAGCTTGAAGAGGACTTAGTTGTTCACTTCGCTCATCTACCTCATCATCATCGTCATCATTGTCTGTGAAATAAATACCTATTCCATTTGGACAAGCACCTATGTCCTCGCACTGGGCTGTAGGTACTTCATCTGAAATATTTTGGATCCAAGTATCAAGCTCAGATTCAAAGCTTGGAAGAAACTGAATATTTTCAAATCCATCTACTCTCAGTCCACCTGGATATCCTGGGTCACTTGCACTCGCAAGATTTCTGGCACCTATACAATCATAATCCCCATCTACTTCTCCTCCATTGAGCAATGGCCATCTATTACCTGTATGGATTTGGTCGGAGAAAGTAACGGTTCCATTTGTTGAACCATTCGCGTAAATATGACCTAAAAGAAATCCGATTTGATGATCCCGAATGGTATTTCCGGAAAACTCGTTATGCACACAATTCAACCAGTAATTGATCCCTATATTTGATCGATTAACATTGTTACACGTGACAATAGACTCTCTGGAGTTCCTAATCTGAATACCTATTCCTCTGTACTTGGTTGTTGTATTTTTACCATTACCATCTATCTCATTACAATTTATCAAGCATTGCGGACTCCCTGTCATATATATACCATCATATTTCTTTATACTTGGACTAGTAACAAAAATAGTGTTATTTGAAATAGCAGAATTTCTTCCACTGCGATGATAAATACCGTAGCGTCCTTTTTCTAAATTGATAAAATTGTTTTGAAAAGCCCACCCACTATTACTCTGGGTATTTTCATTTACCCTAATCCCTGCAGCCAGGGTACTAGCACTCATCGTAATGTAATTACCTTCTACTGTTCCTGATACTGGAGCACATTGGTAAATATTCACTCCTGTATTTGTTGCATTGATTTGATTTTCATGAATGATAATTTCCCGATTAGGACTTAAACTCACATCAATCCCAATGTAGACATCATCCATATTTGTTTCAAAAATATCCAAATTCATCCCAATAGCTTGAATACCCGTTCTACACGTTTCGAATGTAGTATAGGTTCCTCCAATCGGAGTCGGTTCAATTATAAGCCAGTCATTTCCATCACCAGTCACTTGTACTGCCTCACTCCCACCACTTGAAGTGAACCAGTTTAAGTTTTCAAAATGCGCTATAGAAATATTCAGATTCGTATTGTCTGTAATAATCCCGTTTTGCATATTTTGAAAAACATTTGGAAACAATTGATGCGGGGTAATCACGCCTTTGATATTTAAAACATTCACATCATAAGCTAATACACCTGCATAGGTAATGTCCGTTTCACTGGACTGACCAGGATAAGGATCAAGAAAAGCACCGTCGGTATCAAATCGGTTTCCATAAAAACTATTTACATGAACGTTCCTTGCTTGATTATTAGAGGATTCTGGGATAAAGAAGCCTACATGGTTATTTTCAAAAACAGATCTTTTACAATCGATCTGTGAAACCGTATTGGCAGTAACCGCAAATTCTGCATCTTTGATTGTCGCACCACTTAGGTTAAGTTCACCTGCGAGCTCCACGTCAATTCCTTTCCACATATTATTGCAACCACTCACTTCGGTATTTATTAAACTCAATAAGTCCCCAGCCTTCACTTTGATCTCTGCTCCAGGTCCCATGGTAATCCTAGAATTATAAAAACAATAATCTACATCAACAATGAGAACATCATTAATCTGAATCGTTTTTGGTTCCATATCCACACAAGCATTCGTTAACGGATCAAGCGTTCCATCAGCGATTAAATCTGAAATGGTGTTGGTCCCGTTTAATTCAATATCGTAGCCGAACTCATGACTTAAAAATTCTGATCGAAAAGTAACATAATGAGGAGATTGATCATTATAAAATTTTGCCTGACCGGAAACCGAAACTTCATTGTCCATATTTTCGATGACTCTCATCTGCACTTTAAAATTTTTCTCTTCTTCAGAGGCCATATCTATTGCGAATTTTTTGAGCATAAATTTTCCTGACCCAATATCTTGTATGGATGTAAAGTCACCTAAATCACCAGGATTTAGTAACTCCATCTCACTTGTGTTAAAGGTTAATCTAATATCGTCCATTGTTTTTGCGATACAATTATTGGTAATGGTAAGAGATAATTCTATTTCATCTAAGCCATCACAACCTGTTGCAATGAATGACGGATTAATCTCTGGTTGCACATCAACAAAACACTGACCACAAGCTGCTTCATCAAAAGGTCTATTTTCAAGAAAGCATTCTGTACTCGCATTCAAAAATCGAGCTAGCATATTACACTGATTTCTTCTGGTAATTTCATCAACCTGTGTCCCTCCTCCGTAAGTACACATTAACGAACTGGTATTCCCATTATCACAATTATCAGGACATAAATTATCTATATGACCTGCTCCTAAACCATGACCAATTTCATGCGCTACTGTTTTATACCAGAGTGGTTCATTCGTAGTACAGCGTGTAAAGCAAACAGATTTATAGGGGAAATTACATATATAACTTGCATAGAATGAAGCTCCATCTACAGGCATATTTTTGGCTGTAAAAAGATGTACTACATCTCTATAAATACATTCATTAGCTTGCCCATATTGATCGCCCCATCTCGCACTCAATAAGTTTAGGGCGCTCGTATGATTGGAGGGGTAAGGATCAGGTTCCTCAAATACTCGGGTATAATTTATTACGATCTCTACGTCGAAATAGTCCTCATAGATATCTGAAGCTAGAGCAGTAATGCTAGATACTTTTGAAATGACATTTTGCACACATTCATCACCTGTACAATTAGCTCCTTTCCAATTATTATAGAAAGGATGATCAGCAATAGCAACCATTTCTATAAAGCGTTCGAAAGAAAGCTCATCTCCATCAAAAACCCTTGCTACACTACAATCATTACCTGGCGTACTGCAATCCCCGGCAGATTTATTATTTAGCCCGAAATCCAGATTAATTGGTGCAGATTGATAAGGAATTAAGACATACCAATCATCCGACACACGCTCTCCTAAAAAATCACGCAGTGGATAGAGTCGTTTTTTCTGATCTCCTTCATGAATCGTCGCATTCAGAATGTTATCAGAGATAAAAAAACGAGAGCGATTCTCCGGTTTTTCCTGATAGCCTTTATAATTATTAACTACTTGATTTTTCATGAGACGACTTTCTTCACCTGCCATCACTTCAATCATGGTGCCTTCTCCCATAACACTTTTGGGACTTAGTTGAAATGACCAATCGTGTTTGCCTAATGAAAGGTTTAAATTAAAAGCACTCTTTTGTTTTTTGACATAATCGTTCATTGCAAAACGATCGAGTTGATATAATTCATATTGGCTAAACAGTGTATCCAATGCCAGTCGATGTTCCGGGGGTGCTTCAATTAATTTTCCTTCAAAGTGTTGAGCAAACGTTGTGATACTGCATAGGAATAGCAGTATGCATATAATGCATTTTATTTTTTTCATGACTACTTTTTTTTAATTATGAAATAAAAAATTCAGCTTTAGGGCCAAAGAATCCCAGGCCAGCTACAGGTTGTAGCTGGCGGAGGGATTGTCCTATCGGTTTTGAAAACTTTTGATTTATCAATGAAGATTATTTTTCAGCAAATTCTAAAATATCAGGTCTAATAAGAGCTCCTTTTAGGGAATGTCCTGGATTCTCTGTCGTATAAGACTGGGTAACATTTCCATATGGACCTTTTTTCTCAAAAGTTCGTCCGGTTTTAAACACTTCATCTTTCAAAAGCAAATTCTTACTTAAATCCCATTCTTTAGTAGAAGTAAGAGCTGCAATAGCACCATTGATCGCCGTAAGTCCTCCTGATACTGCTGGTGAACCTTTCGCTAGTCCTGACCCAACAGATAAGAGCCCTCTTGCTTTAACATTCTGAGTAGTACTATTCAAGTTATTATTACCTAGAACAATAATATTCCCAGGAGAACTTCCTGAAGCTCCTCCTCCTCCCTCTTTATGAATACCTTTAATTACTGCTTGTGTTGTTTTGATTGTTGGATCAGCATTACTAAAATCACTATATTCAGTTTCTGTGATTGAAGATTCACCAACCTGTTTACCATCTACATACTTAGTAGTTTCATTTTTGTGGTATCCATGAAATGATCCTTCAGCTAATTCTCCTGCATCATTAAAATTAGCTACTTCAGCTGAATAAAGTTGAATCACTGTTTTGTGTTCTTTACCCTCAATTGTTTCTATTTGGGTTGTTTTGCTAGATCTAGTTGATAATACTGTAGTCTTATCTGAATTTTCTCTTGTCGCAAAAGCAGATAAAAAATGTTCGTGAATTACAATGGGATCCTTTGGCGATCTCCCATCGGGATCAACCAACCTCACTGGATTCCCCAAGACATAATTATAGGCACTTACATCCGCAAAATCAGCAGCCAATGGATCCAAACTTAAGAAACGACCTAAATCCGAATCATAAAATCGAGCACCTCGATAATCCAAACCTGTCTCTATATCTCGCTCATGATGTGTGGTCAGGAATTTTTCCTGTTCATCATTAGGCGTATATTCTCGAAGGATTTTTCCGTAAGGGAAGTAATCTACCACATGATTAAGTGTATAAGTAATCGCATCCCCATCACAGTCTACCGCGTAGTGTACACGAGTATTACCTAAATGATCATGTACATAAAAGCCTGGCGCAGGTATTGGAGGATCTTCATTTTCCGTCATATCACAATTGAAAGGATCGCTTGGAACATGAGGCGTCGGATTATCATCCAATTCAAATCCATCGATTCCAGTTCGCTCATCATCCAGACGAATTTCCAACATTTCTTCCAGAGATACATTGACTTCCAGTTCTCCAGTAGATCGTTGAACTGTAAAGACCTGATCCGGAGATTCAATACCAATACTTTGTAAGACTTCATAACCAATTTCTACATCATTCATTTCTCTTTGCAAAGCATTAATTTCTCTCCCTTCACACAATTTTAATCGATTCATCGTTGCAGGAAAGAGTTCATCCGTGACCTGAGTTTGAGACATTCGATCTCTTAAGGATAAATAAGCATCCTGTTGTTCATCAGGTCGTTCAATACATTCACGAATATCCGTAGGAAATCGATCATCACAAGGTTCGCATGGCTCTAAGCCCCCATCCGAGTTTTCTTCGGTGAACTCTACTTCCGTCTGATCAAAGATTTTGGCAACTCGTTCATTCCCATGTACAAACCAGGTGATCTCATCATTCGTTTTATCAAATACCGCTACTTCTTGTCCATCAGATGTTCGAATATAGTATTCTTCCCCAGCTGAAGTTTCTTTAAAGATTCGTTGATTAGCAGCATCATATAAATAGGAAGCTTCTTCCACTCCTGTATCTGGATTGTCAATACCAACCATCCAGGGTAAATTAGCTCTACCATAAGTGGTATTGGTTATTCCTTTTCCAGAATCCGTGGTAAGATTACCATTACTATCATAGCTCAATGTTCTAGGTCCATCCTGTGTTTGAACATTGTTCAATTTATTAGTCCCACTGATGTAGTTATAAGTGTAATCCTGTAGTACAGGTGCTCCCTGATCATCTAATGCGTTACGTGTCAATCGAGAAATATTAGTGATTTTATCGTATTGAAAGGTGACATCTCCCAGGCTAGGTTCCGGACTGCCTCCAATCATGGTTACTGAAGCAGTACCACTCACTAATCGATTCAAATGATCGTAGTCATAATTATAAATCGTTGGTCCATCAAAAATTTCAACTGGAGCATTTTCAGTATTTCCTAAAGCGTAGCTAAAATTAATGGCATTAATATTTCCATTAAAATTAGACGTGAGGCCATCCTGATGGCTCCCATCAGAATCATCATCATAATACAAGGATTCATTAAATAAATTACTCGAAATACTCGTCAAACGATATCTATCATCATAGGCATAAGAAAAAGCATCGACCTCCTGATTTTCACAGTCATTAATACCACTAGCAAAATACATTTTACTTGAAACGACCTGCTTGACATCATCATAGGTATAGGAGGCTACTTTATAGCCATCTCCATTATCTGGATCATCGTAGTTCGCAAATACGTCGACTAATCTACCTTGGGCATCATACTTCATTCGATATTGAAAATCGAGCGTATGATCTCCATTGATATCGACATTTTTAATTTTTGGACTCCCTAGTAAATTAATACTTGGATAGTCAATTCGTGAAAGCAAACCTTTTCCGGTGGCATTCCCCATAAATTGTAGCATCTCCCATTTTATAAAACCTTCAGGGGTATAAGAAAAGAAGTTATATTCTACTTCTTCTCCGTCTAAATCATAGCTTACCGTTTGGACCAATCTACCTCTAGTGCTTTTAAGACTATTTTCTAAATACTCCTGAGCATTTATGGTGTAGTCATTCCATCGACTATCATCATAGGTATTATAAAACCATTCGATTTCTCTGCTTGATGCAGCCGCATCAACGACTGCCTGATGTGTATCATCAAAAGCAGCTAAGCCATCCGGTTCATCAAGGTTATGAATCCAATGCATCCCTTGACTACTCAGTAAACTATTCAAGGATTGCGCTTCTGATTGGCTAATCATTCTACTAAAATTATCATAATTATAAACCCGATTATAGTTGCCGTCCGCTTCTGCAATCAAATTACCATAGGCATTATATCCATACTGAACCATTGCAGCATCCACTGTAATTTTTCTGTACATTAAACCAAAATGGTTATATAAGTATTCAGAGATCTGTTCTTTAGGATTCGATACTTTTTTCACATTCCCATGACTATCATATAAAAGCACAGTTGCTGCTTTTGTGTTATATTCTGGATTAACATTATCATTTGAAATAGTTGCCACTTTTTGTCCAAATGCATTACTGTATTCAATAATAATATTTCCATCCTCATCACTCGTCTCCACTTTATAGAATTTACTACCAAGTGGGAAAGTATTTTGTCCAGCAGCAGATAAGTCACCTTGTAAATCACCAGAAGTAACGATACTCGTGGTAGATTCAACAATATGATTACCACTGATAGATTCACCAAACTTCGATGTTTTAGTTACATTACTTCTCGGAGCCGCCTGATATTCCATTTCAATATGATCTGCGGCATCTCCAACAGGAACATTCAAACCACCATAAGCTTCAGGTTTTAACTGAACAACAGGTCGACTCCAATCATCATAGACTTTATAGTCCAATCGAACCCCGGCAGAGACATTCGCAATATTCCTACCTAAGGGATCAATATATGAGGTATTGGTAATACCATCAGTACCGTCTACAAAGGTTGTGGTAGAAACAAAACTCTGTTCAGCTTTAGCAAAGAAACTACCTGTCAAACCGTCCCAATTACTATATTCATGACCTTCAATTTTTTTACCATCTCGAAGGACTTCCGTTAATCGGCCAAAGTCATCATAACGATACCTCATCCATGAATAATTAGGATTATAGAACATCTCCAATCGATTTGCACTAGTATACCGATATCTGGATTCCAGCTGATGTTCTTCTCCTACTCCAACTATTTGCAAATTGACTAGACCATTATTGTAGTAATTAAAACTGGTAACTAACCCTTTGGCATCTTTCACTTCTTTTGTTTGACCAAATTCATTCCATGCAAGAATGGTAGAGGTCGTCAAAGCTGGCACCTGAAAATCAGGATCAGACATATCCGGTGCACTAAATTCTAGTAAATTCGAATTACTATTTACTGCCTGTTTTGCCGTTTGCTTCAAATGAATTCTATCTGAAACTTCAGTGGTATATAAATTGTATGCTGAACTAATCACTACATTGCTGCCTGGTGCTTTTGTTTTTGTTCTGGTTTGAAAAACCAAATTTTTCATTCCCTTATCTAATAATCTGCTGAATAATTCATTCGAGTCATCATAACCTGATTTATTTAAAAGATCGTATAAGTAAAAATACTCTACTCTATTATAGGCTCCTGACAAAGAAGTAGAGGTAGCATGTGTTCTATACAATTGGAAAGAAGGCTCCTGATTCAGTGATGAAACGCCCAATTCAGCATAACCCGGAGATGAAGCTCGATCATAGTATTCGTAAGTTGTTTGATTCAGAATATTATTACCACTCTCATCATAAGTCCAGATACGTTCTTTTGTCTTTTTGATAAAAAAGCTCTTAAGATAATCTGAATTATGTGCCTCTATATCATTGGCAAATCGAGTTTCATAAAAATTAGGGACATCATGCATTCGATTTGTCGCTTCAAAATCCGGATTTCCACTACCATTGGATTGCCAAGGCTTATCAAAGGCCACCAAAGAACCGTAATTATTCAGTGTGTTATTAATTTTGTTTCCATTTTCATCGTAGGTAAGTATTCTTTGAAGTTTACCCCATAAAAGATGGTCTCCAAAATGGTAATATCGAACTTTAGCAGTTCCAGGTCCTGCTACTTGTGCATATTTAAAGCCTGCCTTTAAATTAAAGGTTTTATCCCAGCTAAAGCTTTCTGACAGAAAAGGGTGATCATTGTCGATCGCGGGTTGTCCAAAGGTATACGTCCAAGTCAATTCGTTTCCTGGCCCATCTTCATTTTCCACCTTTTTATTTTTCACCACCATATAGACCTGATAAGCGTAGGGGTCAGCTCGTTTTATAGGCTCTCCTTGACATTCTTCTGGAACAAGTTCATTTTGACCACCATCCTGAACTCTTTGGAAAGGTCGCTCTCTATAAGAAAGTTTTGAAATCGAATAAGAATTAACAGGGTTTCCAGAACCAGGTTCTAATAATAAATTAGTAGTTGGACGATACGTCAATGTCGTCTTCTTACCAAGTGGATCAATTATTTGATCCATTACTATAAAATTGGTATTGTGTACATTACCTGTATAAGGATTATTATAAAGAGGTCCTCCTCCTGGATTATCATTCCAGGTATTAGAGTTACTATATCCAAAATGCGTATTAGGGAAACCAGCATTTTCAGCATATCCGCTAGTACCCAAAGGTAGTTGCTGGATATCCGTCAACAAAAAGATGTTTCTGAAAGTATTGGTATAGTAAGATTCTGTTGTTGGATCACAATTAGCACCTTCTTTGGTATTTACATATCGTCTAACTTGCTCAACATCATACTTAAATGCTGCATTGTTAACCATTCCCCAACCACCGTCTTTATTTTTAACAAACTTCTGCACTCCTGTTAGCATATAAGGGTTCTTTGCATAACGTATGAGTTCAGCTCTTTGTAAATAAATCTGATCGTTATGCATGGTAGGCTTATTTACCCAGGCATTTGTAACCACTCCAGGGCATAGATGTTGCGGATTAAACCAAAAAGCAGCACCACCTTCATAGTTTGGTAGTAATTCCTCCTCCTGATAAAAGTCATGCAACATGTACCAAGGCAAACCAATTCCAAAATTTGAAGGTACAGGAGATCCTGATCGAAGGATATGTCCAGTTGTCTCACAGTAATCTGCCTGCGGAGTATTCCCGTCTATATTAAAGTAAGAAGTAAAGGTACCTGGAGTCTGCATAAGACCAGGGTCGGAACTATTCCAATTTTCAATATAGTCAAAATTTGTATCCGAATTTGATGGTCCAACTTGAATCGAAAATCCATCAAACTGATTCGGCAAATTGGCCATTGTAAAATAGTTTGAAAAAGTAATAGGTCCACCAGTGATACTAATAGGTTTTAAACCTTGACCAAAGGTCGAGTAAACAGACTCGCCATAGGCTTTGTTATAGCAAGAAGCATAAACTAAATTATTGGAGGTACCCACTGGAAATGAATTGTCTCCTGTTGCCAAATTGACATCAAAAATAGACCCTACATTATTGGATGGGTAAATAGTTAATTGAAGTTCATAATTCTCTCCAGGTATCACCTGAACATTACTATTCATTCCTCCAATTCTTGGTGATTCTAAATAACCTGATTTGTAACACTCTTCTACATCAGGGTCTGCACAATTCAATGCTTCAAGTGTAAAAAAGCCTCCATCAGTAGCTGGTTCTCTATATTTTCTTTTAATAAAATCAGGTGGCATATTGTTCGTAAAACCTTGATATGGATTTAGATTATCTACTGTATTAACAGTACCACAATTATTATTTGATATATCACTTGATTTCATGTGATAATACCGATTCCATTCATCGAAAGAACTCCACATCTGGATGCTTTCTCGAGAATACATAGGATCCTCTTCTCCAGTGCTTGTTAGTTTTGGCTCAACGTTAGGATCAGAAGGATCCATTAATGCAAATCCATCTGAAGGGGAAATAAAATCAAATTGTGAATTCAGAATATTATTATAATCCAGTTCTAATTTTTCGAAATCAGAGCTAACAGATTTTAGAAGAATATCACTATATCCAATATTGAGTTTTTTCTTATTTACTCCGGCATTGATACCATCATTATAAAAGTACCTACTGATTTCATCATTCGATTGGTTACTGGAGTAAATACTAAAAGTAGAAAGGAAATTAAATTCTCCCCATGTTTCATAATCAAAAGTAATTGCTCCTGGTTGATTAGGGTGTGTAATTTCATCACAGTACCAAGTCAGTATTTCTGACTTTGGCAGTAATAAGTTTCTTAATACCTCTTTATCTGAGACACATTCTTTCTGAACTCTTTGATTACTCGCATTTCGGTTAGAAATAGAAATCGCTTTAAATACGTAGCGCGTTCCATCATCCAAAATGATTGTCCACATTTCATTGCTATTAGCTCCAGTCTTGGACATTCTAGCTTCCAAATAACGTTCAAATTTATGGGGTACAAATACAAATTCGTTACCATCTTGCTCTTTAAATACCATACGTCCACTAAATACACCAGGTATATTTATAGAAGGTGAAAACCAAAATAGTCTGCCTTCATCCAAAGCATCATCACAATCATTGCCATCAAAGAATATAGGTGTTGGTGAGGGCGAGCCATTACAATCAGCCAAATAAGGAATACCACCACCACAAGTATAGTGACTCGTAGCTGGTGAAGAGCTCATCACAAAGGTCTGATCAAGGGTATACTTATTATAATCCTCTGTACTTATATTTACTGTTGGAAGGTCAATATTCCATCCTTCGCCATAAGGAATACCGGTCGATTGTGGTAAATTATCTCCAGCAGCAAATGTTGAAGCATAGGATAAATTAACAGCATAGTTCAATCCGGAAGGCGTTGAAACCGACCCTAAAGAATAGTTACTATTAAAAGTCCCACTAAATAAATTGACATCTCCGCTTACGCCACCAGACGACACGCTGGAAGCTTTTACTTCGGAGGAGGGAGATTGTCCGCGGCCTCCACTCATCATCTGGGCACTCATCGTATATTGCACCAGACAGAGTAATAAAATTGAAAATATTATTCGTTTCATGATTTTTATTTTTTTAAAATTTCTATTTCGTTTTAAATTTTGATTAATCTTTGATGACCATCATTTTCTCTTGATGTAATAATTGGCCATCCTTGTCTTGAATTTTGATCAGGTAAGCTCCGGAAGAGAGATCACTGACATCTAATTGACATTGGTAATCGCAGTTTGCTAAGCCTGCCTGAGTATTAGAATCAATTAAAGAGCGTCCCAATAAATCAAAAACTGTAATCTTGATATTGGAAGTGAGAATCCCCTCTGCTATTTCAATAGATACTTGATCTTTTGCAGGATTTGGATAAACCTTAAATCGTAGATTTTGTGGCCGGGAGTTTTCCATAGCCAATGACTCAGATGAACCGCCTACGGAAAAATTTTCAGCGCTATCTTTTTTGTAGACGATAGCCTGATGCGGGTGGTTGGATAATATTTGTCCAAAAGCGGATAAATCACAACCTTCAGCTTTTCCATAATAAACCACCACTTTATAATCTCCTGATGGTAAATTTGTAAAGTCCATTTTACCGGTTTCGATTCCGGGCTTTTGGCTGAATATTCTCCATCCTCTGCGAGTATCTTCTTCGCAAGGAACTTCTTCATCGCCTCTACTTTCGGATTTATTTCTATCTAAGCGATAAAGATTAAAAATAAAAGCGGGGACTTCCCGGAGCTTTTCTTCTTCGCATCCTTGAAGTCCTCCTACTCCGCTTTGATCGGTTTCTACGGAGAGTTTATCTCCTTGTACTTCTACTTTAAGAGCGGCGTCAACTGGATTTACCCATGCACAAAAAAGTATCAGACAAAAAGAAAAAATAATACCTGTTCTAGTTTTCATATTAAAAAATTTAAAGCGCTGCCAGGTCTGTTACAGGGCAGTCCCTGACAAACAAGTGAATAAATAGATATAAAAATTTAGTTTTATCAAGACACAGAAAAGCATCTTGAGTTAAACTCCAATTAGTTTAGAACAACCAAAAGAAACGACAAACTTTTTTCAGTTCAACATTTCTTTTGACCGTAGTCATTAAATTAAATCGATCATTGATCGATTTAATTTCCAGTTTTATTTTTAGAAAAATTTTAAAAGACAAGAGAAAGGAAAAAGCGTTTTCATAACTTTAATTTTCTGTCTTCACTTATA